>JACRAM010000124.1 GCA_016213405.1 Bacteroidota bacterium | reverse complement strand
TCTTGTCCGCTCTGTTTGCTCTAAGGCAAGAAATTAAATTGGTCTTGCAAGGGCAAAAATAGAAAAGTTTTAAATAGTGAAATAGTATATAAAAATCTTCAAAAAAAATTTGGAGATAACACAGAATCTGTCTAACGATGCACTGTCTTTTGTCCCGAAGGGATGCCTTCGGCATTGTTTGGGCGTTTTTGCTAACTCATTATATCCGTAACAAAGGTACGCATAACCCGGAATTCTCCGCAGCTAACCGCAACGGTCAATATTCTTTATCCGTTTATTTTTCTTTCCATCAGTTCATCCGCTGTGGCGGAGTGTTCTGTTTGGAATTAATAGCAGCATATCATAAACTAAGTTCCATTCATTATAAACTAAACTCCTTTCATCACTCCCTAAGGAGTTCTTCAGGCAAAGGCAACCCCATTCATCAGAAATATTACCACATTTACCACAAACAGGACTCCATTTATCACAAACACAACTGCTTTTATCATAAATCCAACTGGAACTGTAACAAATCTAACTGGAATTAAAGTAAATCCAATTAGAACTATAATAAATCCAATTGGAACTGTAGTAAATCCAACTGGAACTATGACAAATCCAATTGGAACTGTAGTAAATCCAACTTGAACTGTAATAAATCTAATTGGAACTGTAGTAAATCCAATTAGAACTATAATAAATCCAACTGGAATTATGATAAATCCAACTGGAACTATAATAAATCCAACTGTATTTATAATAAATATAGCTTCATTGATTGAAAAAATGATTAAACTTGCCATCAAACAAAGCAACAACCAACTGTTAACCTCTAAAAGGTATAAGGATAGGACTTACGCAATTTTGTATTTCTCTGTGAAACTCTTAAAACTCTGTGTTCTCTGTGTTAAAATTTTCAACACAGAGTTCACGGAGAAACACAGAGTTTCACAGAGTGAGTAAGTCCTAAAGAAATAAGGAAATAAGGTATAAGGAAATACACCCTATACCCTATACTCTATACCTCTATACCCGTAAACCAATAACCTTATGAAAAAAGCAAAGGTAAAACGCAATTTTATCAAGATACCGGTTTCAAATAAAATACTATTCGGCAGAGATAGGGTGGTGGATATGACGGGCAATGCAAATTTTCTCACGCCCATTCCCTCGCTTGCAACCGTTACTACAGTAACCAACAATCTGGAAACAAAACATCTTGCCTCTGAGGGAGGAGGTCCGGCACAAACCGTAGCCCGCGATGCGGCAGAAGAGGTATGGAACAGCACCCTGCGCAAGTTAGCCGATTATGTAGATGGCATTGCCGATGGCGACACGGTGAAAATTACCAGCGCTGGTTTTCATACCACAAAAACCGAAGCCAGCCCCAGGCATGTGCCTGCACAACCCACAGGTCAGAAATTCATTCACACTGACGAAAGCGGTGCGGTTATCTTTACCTGCAATGCGGTGCCTTCTTCCGAAACCTATGTGGCGGTTTTATCTCCCGATTTCGCAGCGCTGAAAATTTCTACCATTAAAACACAATTGATGTTTCGGTTTCATTCCGCAGAAAACACACCCGATGTTCTGCTGACGATTGATGTGAGCAGCCAGCGCAAAAAAATAATACGCGGGCTTGAAAGCGGAAAACGCATCTATGGAAAAATATATTGCACCAACAGCGCAGGCAGAGGAATCGACAGCGATGTGATTTCTGTTATGGTGGGGTAAGAATTACAAATAGTGCGTTGTTTTGCATTCGCAGGGCGAAATACTTTACCTTTGTCTTACTAACTCACCTTACGCAAAATGTTCAATATTCAATGTTCAATTCTCAATTCTCAAGTAAAAAAAACATTGCAATTCATTGAACATTGAACATTGCGTATTGAATATTGAATATTTTTTTTAAAAATGACTTGTGCTAACATCAGTTACTAAATAATTTTCACTATGAAAAAACAAATCATCAAGAATGTACAAAGTACAAAGTACGATGTACAAAGGAACAACCGAACATTAGAACATTTGAATAACGAAGTCAGAATTTATACTTCGCTGTTCTCAATTCGTTTGTTCAAATGTTCGTTATTCATTCTCTTCCTTCTCCCTTTAGGGGAGGGGCTTTCTTTCGCCCAATACACCAAGCTCCTCGATTTTGCCGGCACTTCCAACGGAAGCAATCCGCATAGCTCTCTTATTTCTGACGGCACTTTTCTCTACGGAATGACCAGCACAGGCGGCACAAATAATTTAGGAACCATCTTTAAAATAAAATTCGATGGAACAGGGTTTTCCAAACTCCTTGATTTCGCAGGCGCTTCAAACGGAGCCGGTCCGTATGACTCTTTTATTTCTGACGGAACTTTTCTCTATGGAATGACCCGCGCGGGCGGCACCAATGATATTGGAACCATCTTTAAAATAAAACCCGATGGAACAGGGTATTCTAAACTGCATGATTTCGGAAGCGGTTCAGACGGATTCACTCCAAATGGCTCTCTTCTCTCCCTCGGCACTTTTCTCTATGGAATGACATCGCAGGGCGGCACAAATGGTATTGGAACCATCTTTAAAATAAAACCCGATGGAAGCGGATATCTTAAACTGCTCGATTTTAATAATACAAACGGAAGCAATCCATACGGCTCTTTTATTACTGACGGAACTATTCTTTATGGAATGACAAAAGGCGGAGGCACCAATGGTTTGGGAACCATCTTTAAAATAATGCCCGATGGAACCGGATATACCGACCTGTTTGATTTCTCCGGCACTGCTTCTGGAAGCAATCCCCGCGGCTCTCTTGTTTCTGACGGAACTTTTTTCTATGGAATGACCGAGCAAGGCGGCACAGGCAGTATTGGAGTTGCCTTTAAAATAAAGACCGATGGAACCGGATATCTTAAACTGTTTGATTGCGCTGGTCTTGCAAACGGAAGATATCCTGCCGGCTCTCTTGTTTATGACGGAACTTATATTTATGGAATGGCACATGAAGGAGGCTCAAACAATCTGGGGCTGATCTATAAAATAAAAACCGATGGAACAGGGTATTACAAATTATTGGATTTCGCAGGCGCTTCAAACGGAAGCTATCCATACGGCTCTTTTATTTCTGACGGAACTTTTCTCTACGGAATGACCGATCAGGGCGGCACAAACGGTAAGGGAACAATATTTAAAATAGGGCTTACTTCCGGCATAGCCGAGAACAATGCGGCAATTGATATTACTGTTTATCCAAATCCCACAAACGGAAAGATAAATGTGACAAGTAGCCAATTTGAAAATTTGAAAATGCAAGGTATTGAAATCTATAATGTGATGGGAGAAAATGTCTATTCAGAAAAAATCCTAAATCCCAAATCCTTAATCCTTAATTTGGATATGCCAAGCGGAGTTTATTTTCTACATTTGAAAACCGAACGTGGAACCGCAACACAAAAACTAATCATCAATAAATAAACCCCGTAGGATAAACCCGTTGAACTACGAGTGAAAAATAAAAACCAATATCCAACGGGGTAATACACAATGAAAAAACTTTACATACTTCCGCTTATTGCTGTGATGGCAGCATTATCTGCCGCTGCACAGCCAACCTTTGATTTTGAAAACTGGACCGGTAATGATCCAACCGGATGGGTTACCATAAACCCGCTTATGATTTTAGGAAATCCGCAGGGTGTGTTTCAGGCAACCGGTGTGGATGCCCACAGCGGAACCTATGCCATGAAAATTGTTACTGTTACTCTTACAAACAATCCTTATCCAACTGTTCTTCATAACCCCGCAGCAGGCGCTTTTACCGGTCTCCTCCAGCAAGTCCCATTCGCACTGATTAAGGGATTCCCTTTTACCAGCCGCCCAACAGGAGTTTCATTTTGGTATAAATACGCTCCCGTTGGCGGAGATTCCGCGGCATGGTTTGTAACGCTTTCTCATTGGAACGGCATAACACGCGATACCATTGCCATTGGTTATACCATTATTAATGCTCCCGCCAGTTCTTACACGCAAGGGCAGTTTAACTTATTATATAATCCGAATTTTCCTACAACAACGCCTGATACATTAGACATAGACATTAATGCAACCTGCTATACCACGCTTACCTGCGGCATCCCCAACAGCACGTTGTATGTAGATGATATTTTCCTGCAGGGATTGACCGCAGTAAATGAAAATGATATAAGCAGCGGCATTTCACTTTATCCAAATCCCACAAACGGAAAGTTTGAAGTGAGAAGCGAGAAGTCAGAAGTGAGAAGCATTGAAATCTACAATGTACTGGGAGAAAATGTCTATTCAGAAAAAATCCTAAATCCCAAATCCTTAAACCTTAATTTGGATATGCCAAGCGGCATTTATTTTCTGCGGGTCTCCGTCCCTTCTGGGCAACTCAAAACCGAGCAAGGAACTGCAATAAAAAAACTAGTCATACAGAAATAATTTATAATGCAATCAAAAACTAAAAGCCCCCTCCTGACCTCCCCCGTTAGGGGAGGAATTATTTTTCTCATCATGTTCTTTCTTTACTCCCTCCCTAATGGGGAGGGTTGGGGTGGGGCTTCTTTTTGTTCCGCCCAAATATCTGGCGGAGGATTACATTCCCTTTCCATTTGCAACGATTCCACCGTAAGGTCTTGGGGTTATAACAACGATGGTCAATTAGGTATTGGAGATACTATTGATAAATCAACTGCACAACAAGTGCACGGAGTAGGAAATGTGGGATTTCTCACAGGCATCACCGCGCTTGCCACAGGCGGGAATCCATTGGAAGGAATCAGCCACTCTCTTGCCCTGAAATATAACGGCACCGTTTGGGCGTGGGGAAGAAACAACCATGGACAATTAGGAGATGGTGATACAATCCGCAGTTGGACTCCTCTGCAGGTGCACGGATTCGGAAATGTTGGTTTCCTCACTGGCATCACCACTATTGCCGGAGGAGGATATCATACGCTTGCCATAAAAAATGACAGCACTGTTTGGGCTTGGGGAAGAAACAACCATGGTCAGTTAGGCGTGGGTGATACCAACACCAGTTTCACTCCTGTTCAGGTGAATCTGCTTACGGGAATCACCGCCATTGCAGGGGGATGGGGAAATTCTCTTGCTTTGAAAAATGACAGCACGGTATGGGCTTGGGGACAGAACTATTTAGGTCAATTAGGTCTTGGAGATACTACCGACAGGCATACTCCTGTTCAAATAAGCTCACTCACCGGCATCACCGCCATTTCAGCAGGAGGAGGTCATTGCCTTGCCATCAAAAATGACAGCACAGCATGGGCTTGGGGATATAATTCTTTCGGACAATTAGGCGATAGCACAAACACAGACAGGCATACTCCTGTTCAGGTGCTTGGGCTCACATCTGTCATTGCTGTTTCAGTAGGAGCCGGTCATTCTCTCGCTCTGAAAAATGACGGCACCGTTTGGGCTTGGGGTTTCAATCAATTAGGTCAATTAGGCGACAGCACAACAACCCTTAATAAAAATTATCCTCAGCAGGTAAATATTCTCACAGGCATCAGCGTCATTTCAGCAGGAGGAGGTCATTCTGTTGCGTTGAAAAATGACAGCACGGTATGGGCATGGGGATATAACGCCCAAGGTCAATTAGGTGATGGAACAACCATCCAAAGCGCTGCTCCGGTGCAGGTGATTGGGCTTTGTCCGGTGTCAAATGCAGTAAATGAAATTGCAGAGCCAATATCTGTTTCTGTTTTTCCTAATCCATCCAGCGGAGTTTTCACGGTTTCTGGTTTACAGTCTGCAGTTTACGGTTTAGAAATATACAATGTATTTGGAGAACTTGTTTTTCAAACAACAGTAAACCCCGTAGGAAATAATTCCAACGGGGTAAACCGTAAACAGGAAACTGTAAACCTTTCTTCTCAGCCCAATGGAATTTATTTTCTACACATCAAAACAGAGCAGGGGAGTGCTGTAAAGAAAATAATTATTAGTCATTAGTCACTCACCTTACGCAAAATGTTCAATATTCAACCTGCCTGCGCAGGCAGGTATTCAATGTTCCATTCTCAATGTTTGATTATGAGTAGCAATTTGAACATTGAAAATTGAGCATTGATTGTTGAAACCCGTAGGATAATATCCAACGGGTTGAACATTTTTTGCAAACCAGCATCTGCGTAACATGAGTTAGTCATTTCGTATAACTCCACGCCCACCAGATTAAAAGAATTTGAAGCGGCAATCGCGCAATGGCAATCCATAAGTATGGATTATTTTTATTCCAGAAGTTAATCATCATCTGAATATTTGCCGGAAAGATAGCAACCAATAAAGCAATGATGAGCCAGGCGCCCATGTGCCTTGTGTATTCAGGAATCAGGAGCAAGCCAAAAACAATTTCACAAACTCCGCTGATATAAATTAATGCAAAGTGACAGGGCAGCCAGGAGGGCATTATTTTTTTGTACATCATGGGGTTAACAAAATGATTAGCTCCCGCCACCACATAAGCCAACGCCATCAGTAAAAGGAAAAATAGTTTCATTTCTTTTTTATTCTCGCTATAAAAAATCCGTCAAACCCTTCGCTGGGAAAAATGGTTTTTTGTTCAACAAGTTCAAATGCTCCGTTTTGTTCAAGAATAAATTTTTCTATCTGCTTTTCATTTTCAGAAGGAAGAATGGAGCAAGTGGAATAAACCATCATTCCGCCTTTCTTCAGCATCAGAGAATAATCATGCAGGATTTTCTGTTGAAGAATTTTTACTTTCTCAATAAATTCCAGGCTCAGTTTCCATTTAGCATCAGGATTTCTTCTTAAAACCCCGAGCCCAGAGCAGGGAACATCCAGCAATAATCTGTCAGCAGAATTTTCCATGCGCTTAATCGCTTTCGAGGAATCAATAATCCGTGTTTCAATATTTGAACAACCTGCTCTTCGTGCCCGCTTTTTCAGTTCGTCTAATTTCCATTGCTCGGTGTCAAGCGCAATCACTTTTCCTTTGTTGTGCATAAGGGCAGAAATGTGAAGCGTTTTTCCTCCCGCGCCTGCGCAGGCATCAATCACGCGCATGCCATCTTTCAAATCGAGAAATGGCGCAACTAATTGCGATGACGCATCCTGCACTTCAAACATTCCTTCTTTGAATGATGGTGATGTGAAAACGTTTTTTCTTTTTGAGAGAACCAAAGCCCCCTCCCATCCTCCCCCATCAGGAGAGGGGTTTTCAGGCGTATGAGTTTCTATTTCCTCTGCGGATAATTTTTTCTGAAGTTCTTCTCTTGATATCTTCAACGTGTTCGTTCGCAGAACCACTTTTGCCTGTTCGTTCAATGCGTGAATTTCTTTTTCCCATTTCACTTCTCCGAGTTCGGCAATGCATAATTCATCCATCCAATCAGGAATGCTTTCTCTGGTTTTACGAATAGATTGGATGGATCTTATTTTTTCTTCTATAGAATCAGAATCAGAAAAACCTTTCCATTCACAGTAGGTGCCGAAAATACTTTCTAACTTCCTTTCTTTTTCAGGAGTTATTTCGTGCAACAAGCGATACCATCTTACAATATCATAAGTAGTTTCAGCAATGAATCTTCTGTCGCGTCCGCCCCATTTTGGATTTGATTTCAGAACACGTTCAATCACCTTGTCGGCATATTTGTTCTCTTCAAATATTTCGTGAAGCGACCGAAGAATAGCATCAACAATGTTCTGATGAAGTTTCATATCTGCAATATTACTGCAATCTTCCAAATCAATTAACTTTGAAGAATTATGTGTGGGATTGCTGGTATAATCGCGTTTTCAGAAGAAGGTAAAAAGTTTCTTTCAAAAACAAATTCAGCTATTGCGTCTTTGAGTAAGCGAGGACCTGACGGAGAGGGAACTTTTTTTCACAATAAAATTGCGATGGGTCATCGCAGGTTGAAAATAATTGATACCAGTGATAATGCTTCACAGCCCATGACTGACGCAAGCGGGAGGTTCACGGTTGTATTCAATGGTGAGATTTTTAACTTTCGCGAACTGAAGAAAGATTTGCTTGCGAAAGGAATCAGGTTCAAAAGTGAAAGCGATACGGAAGTTTTGCTTAACCTTTTTATTCTTGAAAAAGAAAAATGCCTGAAAAAACTTGACGGAGAATTTGCCTTTGCAGTTCATGATATAGAAGAGGATAGTTTGTTTTTAGCACGAGACAGGTTTGGCATAAAACCGCTTTATTATTTTCTGGACAAAGACAAATTTATTTTTGCTTCGGAGATGAAAGCAATTATTGCTTACGGAATTCAGAAAGAGATGGATGAAGCATCTCTTCAAATGTATTTGCACCTCAATTATATTCCTTCTCCGAATACTATTTTGAAATCAGTGAATAAGTTCCCGTCTGGCAGTTTTGCGAAAGTTATTAGTTCTGAATTCAGAACCCAGATGTATTATGAATTAAACATGCATTCTTCTGTCCGAAACCTGCAAAGTGATGTAGCGGAACAAGAGATGTACAAACTACTTGACAATTCCGTTCAGCATAGGTTAATAGCAGATGTTCCTCTTGGCGCTTTTCTCAGCGGAGGGCTTGATTCTTCCATCATTTGCGCGCTGGCTTCTCATCACACAAAACACTTGAAAACTTTTTCTATAGGATATAAAGACGAAAGGTATTTCGATGAAACACATTACGCAAAACTTGTAGCGAAAAAATTAAAAACGGAGCACACCGTGTTTTCCCTTACGAATAACGATTTGTTTGCGAATCTCCATTCAGTGCTCGATTACATGGATGAGCCGTTTGCGGATTCTTCTGCTCTTGCGGTTCATATTTTATCAATGCATACCCGAAAACATGTGAAGGTGGCTCTTTCGGGCGATGGCGCTGATGAATTGTTTGGTGGTTACAACAAACACAATGCGGAATTGATGATAAGAAAAAGCGTTATCAGAAAAAGTATTGTCAAATCATCAAAACATTTATTAAAAGCTCTTCCTAAGTCAAGAAATACAAAACTTGGAAACATTTCAAGGCAGCTTCATAAGTTCAGTGAAGGAATTTCTCTTTCTGAAAAAGAGCGTTACTGGCGATGGTCCGGGTTTGCAGATGATAAGGAAATAGAAAAATTATTCTCTTCCGGTTATGCAAATTATCATGAAAGAAAAAAAGAAATCCTTCGTCTTGTAAATAAAGATTTCAATTCTGTTTTGATGACAGATGTAAAACTGGTTCTGGAAAATGATATGCTTGTGAAAACGGACAGAATGAGCATGGCAAATTCCTTAGAAGTTCGCGTTCCGTTTCTGGATCACAAAATTGTTGATTTTGCTTTTTCGCTGCCTGCTGAATACAAAATTGACAGAAACAGCAGAAAGAAAATTCTGAAAGATGCTTTTAGAAAAGAATTACCTGAAGAAATTTTATCAAGAAGTAAACAAGGATTTGAAGTTCCTCTTTTAAAATGGTTTCAAACCGAATTAAGATCAATCATCACGGATGATTTGTTGTGTGAAAAATTTGTACAAGATCAGGGCATTTTCAATTATATAGAAATAAAAAAATGTTGAAGCAGCTTTTCTCAAATAATCCTGACGATTCAGTTGCGCGCGTTTGGGGACTGATTGTATTTCAATACTGGTGGAAAAAACATTATGCCTAAAGTTTTACGCATAGTCAATCGTTTTAATCTTGGAGGACCAACCTACAATGCAGCTTATCTGACGAAATATCTGTCGCCAGAATTTGAGACACTTTTGATTGGTGGAATGAAAGATGATTCGGAGGAAAGTTCTGAATTCATTTTAAAAAACCTTGAATTGGAATATCAAATTATTCCTGAGATGAAACGAAGCATTAATCCGTTTAATGATTTTTCTGCTTATAATAAAATTAAAAAAATCATACGGTATTTCAAGCCGGATATTGTTCATACACATGCAGCAAAAGCGGGAGCACTGGGAAGAAAAGCGGCATTTGCATGCAATGTTCCGATAACAGTACATACTTTTCATGGGCATGTTTTTCATTCTTACTTCGGAAGTTTGAAAACTTCTGTTTATAAAACCATTGAACGTAATCTTGCGAAAAAAACCAACGCCATTATTGCTATCAGTCAAAAACAGAAATCGGAATTAGTTGAAGAACATAAAATTGTTTCAGAGGAAAAAGTTCATGTGATTCCTCTCGGCTTTGATTTGCAGAGGTTTAATGATAATTCAGTGAGTAAAAGAAAATTATTCCGAGAAAAATACAATCTCAGTGAAGATGTTATTTCAATTGGGATTGTTGGAAGATTAGTTCCTGTAAAAAATCATATGCTGTTTCTTGAAGCCGTAAAGTTTGTAGAGGAAAATTCGAAACAAAAAATAAAAGCATTTATTATTGGTGATGGCGAGGAGCGCCAAAAACTCAAATCAACAGTAAATGAACTTAGACTCAATGAGATTGTAGTATTCACATCGTGGGAAAAGGAAGTGCATAAAATTTATCCGGGACTGGATATCGTATGCCTTACTTCATTCAATGAGGGAACACCTGTCAGTTTGATAGAAGCGCAGGCAGCAAACAAAGCGATTGTAACTACAAATGCCGGTGGAATAGAAGATGCAGTCATCCCGAATAAGACTGCTCTCATTTCAGAGGTTGCCGATAAAAGGAATTTTTACAATAATCTTCTTGAAATGGTTGAAAATGATTCTATGCGCCATGAATTTGGTAAAAATGGATGGCTCTTTGTAAAGGAAAAGTTTGGATTATTACGTCTTACAACTGAAGTTAAAAATTTGTATCACACACTTTTGAAATAACTCATTTCCCTAATTTTAATAACTTTACGGATTCTGAAATCATATTAATATGAGACGTATTTATTTTCTCTTTGTGTTTGCAGTTTTTGCTTCCATCTTATTCCATGGATGCAGGACTTTAAATCCGAGTGTGATGTTAAAAACGGGAAAGAATTATAAATATTCTACGTTTGCAACCGAACCACCCTCCTTATATAAAATATCAACGAATGATGTATTGAATTTTAATATTTATTCTAATGACGGGTTCAAATTGATTGATGTTACTGCTGCCGATGGTTCTGCTCAGAGTAGATCATCCTCTACAAGCATGTCTTATAAAGTTGAGTTTGATGGAACAATAAAATTCCCTCTTCTTGGACGCACTGCACTTAAGGGAATGACAGTAAGGGAAGCGGAGCAGTTTCTTGAAGATAAATATTCAGCTTTTTATAATAAACCTTTTGTTTTGCTTGAAGTTTCAAACAGAAGAGTAATAATTTTTCCCGGAAGTGAGGGCACTGCAAAAGTGGTTGGATTAACGAATGAGAACACCACTCTTTTGGAAGCATTGGCTCAGGCGGGAGGGATTTCACAGTCAGGGAAAGCATATAAAATAAAACTTATTCGAGGGGACTTAAAAAATCCGGACGTATATCTTATTGACTTGTCAACAATAGATGGCATGAAACAAGCCAATCTCATTCTTCAGGCAAATGATATTATTTATGTTGAGCCCAATCTTCGCTTAAGCAAAGGTATCATGAGTGAAATTTTACCTTACTTAACTTTTGTTACAACTATAATTATTTTTGTTGAATTTATTTCCAGAACAACCAAATAATTTTCAGCAGGATTCATGTTAGCAGATCAATTCAGTAAAAGTTCAGATTCATTTTCTCAATATAAGGAAAGAGTTTCGAGTCTCAGCAGCGATTTTGAACTAGGGCTTTTCTTTTTCCTGATTCGAAAAAATTTATTCTGGATATTTTTGTTCTTTACCATATCGTTTGCCTGCGCTTATTTATATTTAAGATACACGCCCCAGGTTTTTCAATCCAAAACCATTTTGCAGATTAATTCGGAAAACGAAGCCAGCAAAATTCTTAATGTTCAGAATATTAACGAAGAGGGGCAGAATGGCATCGCCAAGTCACTTGAATTTCTGCGTTCAAAAGTTTTTTTTGTTAGAGCGCTCTCCTCACTTCCTCTTAAAACAACATACTTTGCAGAGGGTACATTCCGCAAAAATGAACATTATAATAACAGTTCTTATTCCGCTGAAGCCACTATAAAACATAATGTGATATATGGTCAGCGCGTTTACATCCATTTTGACAATAAAAATAACGGAGAAATTAATTACAATACAGAAGGAAAAGACCATTCATACAAATTTTTAGTTGGAAACTGGTTAAGCACACCAGAGATGGATATAAAAATCATTGTTTCAGATTTTTCTCAGATAGAAAGCCAGCAAAGCGCAGTAAAAGAAAACACACTTTATTTTGTAATAAATAATTTTGATATGCTTGCAGACGAATATTTTTCAAGATTAAATGTTCGGGTGATAAGCGAAGCTGCCAAAACAATAGAAATATCTTTTCAGGATAACAACGCTGTTAAAACTGCCGATGTAGTTACTGCCATGGCAGATCAATTCATTGATTATGATGTGGAGAAAAAAGGAGAGAGCGCTCAAAAAATTCTTTCCTTTCTTGATGAACAACTGAGTATTGTTTATGATCGCCTCAAAAATGCTGAAACATTAATTTACACATTTAAAAAAGATAATAAAGTGAGCGATACAAAAAATATGGCTGAAGTAGGCACAGCGCGTTTGAATACAATGGAAGATGAACTGATTGGTTTAGAACTGAAAGAAAATGTGTTAGCGGAGATAGAAAAAAGTATTGATGAAAAGAAAGATATTGATTCATACCATTTTATTTCTTTATTGTCTGGTGTTGATTTTGAGTCTACCCTCACTGCTCAAATTGCCTCGCTTCAAAATCTGCTTAAAGAAAAAGAAGAACTTCTTTATGAGGTAACTCCGACAAGCGAAAAAATCAAATCAAAAGAATTTCAGATTGGAGTGCAGAAAAAATTGTTGCTGGAAAGCATTCGGTCAATTAAAGAAAAGCTCGCTGTGAGAAGAGAAAATTTAGATAAGAAAGTGAAAGAACTTGAAGCACAGTTTTACAGCATGCCATCTGAAGAAGTGGAGTATTCCCGACTTCAGCGCCTATTCAGCATCAATGAAAAATTTTATAACCTGTTGCTTGAGAAGAAAACGGAGTATTCCATTTCACAGGCAGGAAATGTTTCCAAGCATATTGTTCTTGATAAGGCAATAACGCCCACCATTCCTATATCTCCTCAAAAAACAATGGTATTGATTGCAGCCATCCTATCCGCGCTGCTGATTTCATTGCTTCTCATTTTTGCCCGCTATATTACTCACAATGAAATTAATTCGGTCAATGACATAAATAAACTTACCAACGCAGCCATTTCAGTGCTTGGAATAGTTCCAAAATATAAAAAAGACATTCCTGTTTCTCAACTGCTGGTAGATAAAAATCCAAAATCGCTTATTGCAGAAGCATTCCGCTCTATCCGGACTAACTTGCAATTTATTTCTAATGATCCCGGACCAAAAACGGCAGCTGTAACATCCACCATATCAGGAGAAGGAAAAACATTTGTTGCCATTAATCTGGCAGGCATCATCGCCTACTCCGGCAAAAAAGTTATAGTAATTGATTTAGACATGCGCAAACCAAAAATCCATCTTGGCTTTGGCGCTGAGAATACAAAGGGGATGAGCACCATGCTTATTGGCAGGGATGCGCTTGATGATTGCATTCAGCATAGTTCGTTTGAAAATCTTGATTTCATCACAGCCGGACCCATTCCTCCCAATCCCTCCGAACTCATCATCAGCAAAAAGATGGATGAAATGATTGCTTACTTAAAAACAAAATATGATTTTATTGTGTTGGATACTCCCCCTGTTGGACTTGTAACAGATGGAGTAGCCGTCATTCAAAAAGTGGATTACCCCCTGTATATTTTCAGGTCAGAATATTCAAAGAGAAACTTTATTCAGAATCTTGACCGGCTCTATAATGAAAATCACATAAAGAAAATATCAGCCATTCTTAACGGAGTTGATATTGATAGAAAATCATACGGCTATAATTATGGTTATGGTCATGGATACGGATACGGCTACGGTCAGGGTTACGGATATTACGAAGACCGTGCTGGCAAGCAAATGAAAAAATCATTCTTCAAAAGATTTGTCTCCTGATTATACTATGATTACACAGATTTTTAAAAAGATTACACAGATGGAACAGCACAAAAATAATCTTTGTAATCTCTCTTGCTTTTCTATAATCAGTGTAATCTCATTATAAATATGCAGGTTATTACCACTCCGCTCAGCGGCTTGTTTGTGATTCAGCCAAAGGTATTTGAAGACCCCCGTGGGTATTTTTTTGAATCGTATAATAAAAATATTTTTGCCAAACACGGAATAGCCGAAGAATTTGTTCAGGATAACGAATCGCTTTCTCAAAAAGGAGTTTTGCGGGGATTGCATTTTCAGAATCCCCCTTATGCTCAGGCAAAATTAGTGCGCGTGATTGCAGGAGCAGTGCTGGATGTGGCGGTTGATATCCGGAAAAAATCTCCCACGTATGGCAAACATTTTTCACTTACTCTTTCCGCTTCCAACAAAACCATGCTGTATCTTCCTGTTGGATTTGCTCATGGCTTTTCGGTGTTGGAAGACAACACCATTTTCTCCTACAAATGTTCTGGCACGTATAACAAGCAGTCAGAAGATGCAATTCTCTGGTGCGATAATGATTTAGCGATTGACTGGGGAATAAAAAACCCCATCTTTTCTGAAAAAGACGGGGCTGCAAAAAGGTTTAAGGATTTTGAAAGTAAATTCTGAAAACTATTTTGGAGCGGGCGTAACCGTTTCTTGCTTGGGCTGTTCAGGAGTTGTAGCAGTGCCGGTTGCTTCCCTGTTTGTTTTTCTTTTATCTTTTCCTCCAACACCCTCGTCACTCACTGCAAGATTGCCCGTAGAACTGCCGGTGCTGCCAGAAGAAGGAGCGGTCTTTTCAATTAAGTTCTCTTTCGCTTTGTCAATCGGATTTTCAATGATTACTTTTTTATTATCCTTTGGCTTATTAGGAGTTCCTTCATCACTCACGGCAAGATTCGATTGAGTGCCGGTGCTTTTTTTCTTTTGTGAAGTGGTGTCTTGCGTTGTTAAAGCGTTTGTAACCTGCTTTAACGCATTCAGCCCGTTTATCTGGCTGAAGCTCAATAACGGAAGAGAGAAGAGAAGTAAAAATCCTGCTGTGAATTGTGGTCTCA
Organism: Bacteroidota bacterium; assembly: GCA_016213405.1. Taxonomy (NCBI): domain Bacteria; kingdom Pseudomonadati; phylum Bacteroidota; species Bacteroidota bacterium. Next base: position 8,880 of record JACRAM010000124.1, on the reverse strand, counting down.
TTTTATAAACAGTATTAGTAAAAAAAAGGCAATCGGTAATCAGTTATCGGCTTACTGATTACCGGTCACCGATAACTGATTTACTTAGGAGAAACCCCCGAACTGTTTGGAGTTTTCTTTTCGGTAGTTGGAGTGGTGCCTGCAGTTTTTTTGTTTGACTTATCAGCAGGAACGCCCGGATCGCTTACAGCAATTTTGTTGTCAACCGCAGGAGTAGGTGAAGGCGACTCTTTGCTGTCAGTTGCTTTTTTTGTTTCTGTAGTGGTGCCCGTAGATTTTGGCGCAGGCGCTGTTTGCGTGCTCTGCTGAGGGTTCTGCGTGCCTGCCCCGTTGACAGTGGGGTTCTGCATCTTCATGGCAGGCGCTGTCATGGGCAGGGGCTGCGGAGTAGTGGGTGATGTTTGAGTTTGTGCGCCTGCTGCTGAAAAAAGAAGCGCTGCTGAAATGAGTGTGAGTAATGTTTTCATTGTATTTGGATTTAGGTTTTTTGTTTTAAGATTTGAGTAGTGAATACAAAAGTAATGCCATTTTTTTGAATGTGGAAGTTTTTTTCAGAATCTTTTCAATCAGACGTTAGGAAAGAGAGAAAAGTTACAGAAAATGAGTGGATTATTTCAACAGTTCTACCGCTTCCTGTACGGTAATCATTTCATCTTTAAAGAAAGCAACCATAAAGGCATCAGGTATTCCGTATTTTGAGTTCATCTCATCTCTGAACTTTTTCGCTTCTTCATAGCTATTAAACTTGCCGGCAAGGTATTGAGTAACCCCGCTTCGTTTCTTTTTCTTTTCAAGCCCCGGCACTTTATTCATCTTCTGCAGGATGTCTGCCGGAGGTTCGTTTACAAATGCTCCCACCTGAACGCGGAAGAACACCAGGTTTTTATCAATGGCGCTTTTGGGTGTTTTGGGTTCTTCCATGTTTTCATTCTTCGGTTGAAAGATGCCACCGCTCACAGAAGAAAGCGGAACACGCTTGTTGTCTTTGTACGCCACCACAAAAGCGCTGTTAAATCCTTTCTTCACCAATTCCTCCCGTAGTTTAAGGGCATCCTGAATAGTGTTTGATGACCCGCTCAGGTATTTATACAAGCCGTCTTCTGTTTTCAGTTCAACGGTTTGCCCCGCATTTTTAAACACAGAGGAAGAAAGTTTTTTGGAGTAAGCGCCTAACTGCACGCGGAACACAACTCCTTTCATCTCGACAGGCGGTGTTATCTTTGTTCCATCGCCTTTGAATCCGGCAAGCACATCGGCAGTGGGTTCTGAAAGAGAGCCGTCTTTGTTAAGCACCATTATTTTTGCATTGGGGAAACCGGCATCAATCATATCGCTCTTTCTTTTTTCGGCATCTGATGTTTTGTTGTAAGAACCTGCAATGTAGGAAGTGGATGAATCGGGCTGAACGGTGTTTCTCACATCGGGCACGTTAAGGAGTTTTCCCATTTCTGTTGGAGGCACTCCTTCTTTGTAGTTGCCGAGAAGTATGACAAGTTCTCTTCGGTAAACAATGGTGGCATCGCGTTTCTTTGTCCAATCCCCTGCGGCAATAGCGGGAGGATTGATGATGGTATCGGTATAAGCATATAGACCGGTGGTATCGCTCCACACGCGCCAGTTGCGCGCAATGGTGGAATCATTCATTGCCACTCCGTTATCATCTACGAAAGCGCCAGGGGGAGAGTTCACTTCTTTATCCATGTAATCAGGGAAACGGTCTCCATCGCTGTCAATGGGGCAGCCCTTTGCATCCACGCCAACACCGGGCGGAGTTCCCTGGCAGGAATCTTTAAAATCAATTACGCCATCGCCATCGGTATCTTCATTGGCAATGGCAAGATACTCCGCATCGGTGAGAGGGGAGATGTAAGGCGGTTTCGGATTGAATAAATCAAAAGATAAAGTAAAATAAGTTTCCAGAAAATTATCTTTCTTGCTGTCTCCTTTTCCTGCGCCTTTGTTATCGGGTGTGATTCCGTCAATGTAATCAGTGAAGGAGAAGTGCATAGTGGCTCCGAGTTTGAAATTCCATCGCGGAGCAAGGTGAAGATTAACACCCGCGCCAAAGGGAACGGCAAACGAGTGTTCAGAATATTTTCCAAACAAGGAGTTGTTCCATTTCCGCACATCTGTTTCATACGTATAGTCGCGCGAAAGCGCAATGGCATTGAACTGGGCATTCGGAGCACTCTCATCCATGTTCATTAAAGAACCATCGCTCCAGTAGTGATATTGATTGCCTGAGGCATCAAACAAATCTGCTTTCGTCAGGTATTCAAAATATTCAAATCCGGTAACAATGAACGGGTCAATTCTTCTTTTCTTAGGAAGAAAGTTATCAAAGTTATAGGTGATATTAATTCCTCCGGAACGGATGCGCGACTCGAAGTTTGAAAAGCGGGGTCCGCGTTCATTGCCTGCCAGCGTGCCAAACAGGGCGCGCGCGCTAAGCATCAGCGACCTTGTTATATATTCTGATACCGAAAGGTGATACGCCATACGGCTGAGAGAAGGAGCTATGTTAAATTTATCACTCACATCTCCATAAAAAGTAAGAATGCCCGGCCCGATTCCAATAGTGGGCTGCATCAGTTTCGTATTTACAAATTCCGAAGAATCTAAAATCACTTTATCATTAGGAGGAAACGGAGGGGGATAGGGATAGTATGGCTTTGGCGCAGCAGTAGTATCCTGGGCATGGCAGATGGCAGATGGCAGATGGCAGATGGCAAAAAGAACACCAAGCAGGAGAAAGTATTTTCGCTTCATCGCATCAAAGATAATAACTTAGAGTTTACAGTTTACGGTTGTTGAACTGTAAACTCTAAACCATAAACCTTATCGTATCCATTGCTGATTGGAAACCATCAGGGCTTCCTGCACAGTAATTCTTTTTCCGTTATTATAGGCAGTAACAAACGGATTCTCCACGCCTTTTGAACGAACGCTTTCGCGGTAATCGCGCGCCTCTTTATACATGCTGTATTTTCCTACAATGTATTTTCTCCATCCTTCATGAAATTCCATATTCACTTTGTTGCTGATTGCATATTTGTTTTGAAAGTAGGAAGTGGATCTGTCCATTTTAGAGAGCGCGCATATCTGAATTTTGTAAGCCACTTTGCTGTCAGGCACAGGAACATTGGTCAGCGTGGTTTCAGGCGGAGTTACTGAAGTGGTGTTGGTGCCTGCCACCCAGGTGCTTTTTGCCTGCACTATAATAGCGGTGGAAGGTATATCGGCTTTCTTTGGGTCATCATTTTCTACATACGAGAAGGAGCCCATGATAGCCATGGGACCGGAAACATTATCTGCCACCGCAACGCGGTAAGAAACTTTTATGTCTTCATCCGCAGGAAGATTATCCCAGATGATTTTCACTTTCTGATCCTGAAAAGAAAAAGTTCCGCCTTTGTTGTCAAGTGAAATGGCTGTCAATCCTGCAGGCAGTGTTTCCTGAACGCGGGCAAATCCTTTCATTCCATCCTTATGCACATTGAGTTCAACCGTAAATTCCATTCCGCCTTCGGGGCTTCCAACAATGGTTCTGCTTGCGGTGACCGATGCAGAAACTTTTGTTTCAGCCGAAGTGGCAGTGGTTTCAGGTTCTGTAGTGGTAGTTGCGGTAGTTTCGGGCAGAGTAGTGGTGGTGGCAGTGGTTTCAGGTTCAGTAGTTGTGGTGGTGGTCGCCATTGTTTCGTTAACTACCTGTATGCTTTGCGGAGGCAGTTCAAAGGTTTGCTTTTCGTTGTCGAGCACATAAGAAAATTTTCCTCCAAGGTCAACATTTCCGTTTGGAGCTGTTGCATCAACCGTTACCTTATAGGATACGGTGAACTCCTGGTCGGCAGGAAGAGAAATCCATGTGAACTTTATTACATTGTCTTCAGGCAGGTATTTGAATTCCGAACTTTTTGCTTCCACCACAGTTGCGTTGCCAAAACCGGCAGGAAGCACTTGCTTCATGTGACCGACTCCGGCAATGGATCCTTTATTAATGGTAAGCGAGATGGTAATTTCATCGCCCGGCTTCACTTTAGATGGAGCATCCATTTTCACCATTACATCAGGAGAAAAAAATAAGCGCACCACAAGGAGCGCCAGCATGTTCATCAGAATAATAATGTATTTAATCATGTCGTATTTTTTAGGTTTATAGTTTACAGTTTATGGTTTACTGTTCAACAACCGTAAAACCAAAGACCATAAACCGAAAACTTTTTTTAAGTGTTGCAAGCAAAACTATTTCAAAATGAAGCTGATAAAAAATGCCGGGTTTTCAACTTTCAAACACGCTCTTGTTAATAACGATGCTTGATGAAATCAGATTTTCATAGGAGAAATGGAGATGGAAAAGTAATCGGTAAGCAGTAATCAGAACGGCAAGGGCTATGCGTTTTGATTTGGCGGGAACTCGAAAATAAAAAAAAGGCGAGAACATTTCCCGCCTTTCACTTAACATTTTTGAATATAACCTATTTCACCACCACCATTTTCTTACTCCCCACCGCGCCTTTACTGGTAGTGAGTTGATAAAAGTAAGTGCCCGCAGGCAGTTGTTTGTTATCAAGTATTATATCACTAAAAGTATCATCTACTTTGTAGCGTTTTACCTCTGCGCCATGCGTGTTGTATAAAATTATTTCTCCTTGTTTTTCTCCTTTGGGCAAGGCATATTGCAATGTTACTGCTCCATTGCTGGGGTTTGGGTATAAGTTGCTTAAAGCCCCGCCCTGCGCCTGCATTAGTTGCGCGTTGCCTTCTTGTATTGCATTGCTTAAGGTACCGGGCAAACTATAAACATATGCATTACCATCAGTACTTGCCCCGCCACTCAAAATCATAAATGTACCAGCACTGGTATTGTAAATTGGCAATTGGGTTTGCGGAGCACTGGCATTTAGACGCGCACCTTGATTATTTGCAGTGAACAATATGCTACCGTCTTCATTAACAACCTGAGTTACCTCTACTATTGGATTACCGCCATTATCAATATATAGAAATTCAATTTCATCATCAAGGTCAAATAAATGTTGAGATATGTAATTAATCCATTGATTATTATAGATTGAATCCATGTCTGTTGCATTGGCAAAAGATATTGTTTTCCATAGCGTGTGATTCAAATTATAGAATCTAAGTAATTTATCAGCCTTGTCAGCAAATACAAATTTATCGCCATCAACTTCAAGCTTTACAATATATAATTGCTGCCAGCATTTAGGAACACCATAATATCCAGCAGAATCATAGGTATGCACTAATGTTATTTGCGCCTTTGCTATAAATGCAACAAAAGTGAATGCAATTAATAAACAGTATTTCATAGTAAAGTATTTTAAGTTATTAAAGATAAAGATAAAAATAAAAGCCCATTCTATTTTTTATAGATGGGCTTTTTAATAACAGGTTGCAGATTTAATTATTCTTTCACCATTTTTTTAGCATACATTGTTTTGCCATCAACAACAATATAGTAAGTATACATTCCAGTAGTCAAATCCTGCGCAAAAACATTTATTTGTCCTTTTCCTTTCTCTCTAATCGGCACTTCTTTGATTATTTCTCCGCCCATGTCTGTAAACATGATTGCAGCAGTTTTAAAATCTGTTTTGATTTCGTAAGTAATTGTTGTCTGGTCATGAAATGGATTCGGAGAATTTTGGTCGAGAACTATTTTCTTGTTAGTAAGCGTTATGTCTGTTTCAATGGTATTATTTCCGCTTCCACTTGTATTCTCAATACGCTGACCACTTTTAGCATTAACCATTACAAATAAAGTATCAATCAATTTTTGCTGTTCTTGAACTGCTTTTATCAATGGAACGACAAATTCTGTGTAGCGTAAACCCATAACTTTACTGTTTTTATCTATACCGCTGAAATCATACCCTACTATTTGAGCAGCAGAATCTACTTCCTGTGCAATAAATCCTGAACGAATAATATTTGTAGATGGAAACTACTGCACCACCAACTTTCCTTCTGCAATAGTTTTATTTTCAGAAATGATTTGATAAAGATAAACTCCGCTTTGCAGATTCTCTCTTTTGATTACAACTTGCTTGCCTAAAAAGTTTTCACTTCTCATTTCCCTACCAGCGCAATCAAACAATTTTATTCTTTCATATTTAAAATTAGTTGCTGAGTTTATTTTTATTGTGGTTTGGTTTATAAATGGATTCGGCAATACCTCCGTTAAAACTTTAACATCGTGTTCATTCATCCCCGCTCCGCTTGTTGTATCAGTATATTCCCAAAGGTCATTAAGGTAATTTGGATTTGGGTTAAACCAAAAACCAAAACCAACATATCCTTTATTATTGATAGAAAAGCCAGACACTCCAATTCGTTCGATAGCGGGTAAATTTGAAATTTGTGTCCATGAATCATTTGATGGGTCATATCTCCAAAAATCATTATTATAAGCACTACCTAACCCTGTACCCGTGTAACCATAATTTCCAATAACAAAAAATGCTCTATCAATATCCCTTCTTTTTCCTCCTGGAAAATTAGTTTTATTAGACCACGTATCGTTAGTTGTATCATATTCCCAAAAATCATCTAGCAAATTTGCATTTGCAGAATCATAACCCGTGCCAACGAATCCTTTTGCTCCTATTGATAAACCAATTGCAAAACTTCTTGGACCCGGAATGCTTGTTTTTTGTATCCATGAATTATTAGTTGGATTATATTCCCAAAAATCATTATGATTATACTGAGGGCTGCCTCCTGATCCAGTACCAATATATCCATTATTGCCAATTGAAAATCCTACGGCAGCGGTTCTGCTATCTGCGGGTAAATTTGCCTTCTGTGTCCACGAATCGGTTAAAGGGTCATATTCCCAAAAATCATTTGTAAAATTTCCTGTTCCCACATACCCTTTTGAACCAATGGCAAATGATACTGCCTGCCATCTCGCAATGCCGATAAAGTTTGCTTTTTGTGTCCAACTATTATTTACTGCATCATATTCCCAAAAATCATTTGTAAAATTTCCACTTACATCTTCACCACCACCAACATATCCTTTATTTCCGATTGAAAAAGAAAAAGCGTCTCCTCTTGCTGTGCCTGTAAAACTTGCTTTTTGTGTCCACGTCTGTGCAAAGGTGGTTATAAAAAATAAAATAGAAAAAAAAATACTAATAATCTTTTTTTTCATCTTTCAAAAGTATAAAAGAAAAGATGGATACAAGATAATTGCCCCACCTTTTTTTCTTGTTTATTTTTTTTATTTACTTTTTATCATTTTTTTTGTGTCTATCACTTTTCCATCTACTACAAGAGAATATATATAATTACCGTTCGGCAAACTCTGTGTGTCAACAGCAACAGTACCATAACCGGATACAAGTTTCATTTTGTTTATTATCCTGCCCAGCATATCTGTGAAAATAATTTCAGCATTTGAAACAGATGCAGGAAGGTAATAATCAATCTCCGCTTTTCCATTATTTGGATTAGGTCGGGCTTCGCTCATGGAGATTTCGTCAGGCAATGTCAGTTTTATTTCTAACGTTGTATCGCCTTTGCCTTCATGTTGATTGATTCTTTGCCCTGATGGTTTTACTGCTTTCAAACTATCAACAGCAGCCCTTAAAGTATCTATCATTTTTTGTTGCTCTTGAACAGCTTTTACGAGGGGAATAACGAATTGTGCATACACTAAACTATAATTGTCGTTAGTGTCTTTGGGAGCATTAACAGCATCAAATGTAAAGCCACAATCCTTTGCCGCTTGTTCTACTTCCTGAGCAATAAATCCAGTATGTACGCTACTTATAGATGGTGCAGAAGATGGCTGAGTGTGTATCGGATTGCCTAAACTATCTTTTTCCTGTAGTACGTTCTTCATTAGAAATGCATCTAGTTTATTCATATCTATTTGGTAAATGACAGGTCGAAGTTTTTTAATAAACTCCAAACCTTTTACTTCTTCTTTTACATTAGTTTTAAATCTTCCGTCTGAAAGATTGCTCCATCCAACATAACCGCCAATTACACCGCCAGTCGCAAGATTGGAATGTCCGATTACAATTTTTTTGCTGGCATTAGTTATTGCCCCGTACCCAAAAGCCGCGCAGTTGTGCAGGTTAGCTGCATTCGCATCCGCGCCATAGCCCACAAAGGTGTTGCTGTCTCCGCTCATTATTGTATAGCCCGCCAGCTCGCCAATGGCGGTGTTGTAGCTTCCGCTGGTGTCTTTATATCCTGCCTGATAGCCGAAAAAAGAATTGCTGTTGTAAACATGCGTAGCGCCTGTTCCGCTCCCATAACCGGCTTGATAACCTACAACGGTGTTGGCAGCTCCTGTTGTTTGTTTGTATCCCGCACCATTGCCTGCGTAAACATTACCCCATCCGCTGGTATTGTTAATTCCCGCCTGCATTCCTGCAAATGTATTTCTAGAGCCGGTTGTGTTGTTGTAACCTGCCTGATAGCCCAACGCGGCATTATAATGTCCATCAACAGCGTTGCCACCACTGGCGTTGGAAGGGTTATTTGTATAAAGCGCATAATCACCCACTGCAACATTGAAAGTATTAAATGCGGTTGTGTTGCTACCGTAGTTGCTTTGAGTATATAATGCCTGATAGCCAACAGCTACGTTGCGCTGCGGATATTTATTATTATAACCCGCACTCCTTCCAATAAACGTATTGGGAGTTGCTGAAAGATTGTTGTATCCGCTGCTGACTCCGTAAAACACATTATCGGAGGCGGTGTTTTTATAACCTGAACCATCTCCTGCAAACGTGTTGCTGCTTGCAGTGGTGGTTGAATAGCCGGCCAGATTGCCAAGAAAAGTATTTGTTGAGCCGCTTGAAACATTATACCCCGCACGGTAGCCCACAAATGTTCCAT
>JACRAM010000123.1 GCA_016213405.1 Bacteroidota bacterium | reverse complement strand
CGAGGGGCGCGCCCCACATGAAAGGTAAGTTAACGGTTTATTATTACTTGATCAAGTTCACCTGCCCGTTGTAATAGTGTGATTTGCCAGAAAAATCGCGTAATTGGATTTTGTAAACATATACATCCTGCTGGGCGATTTGCGTCTGTAACTATAACATTCAATTTTGCTGCTGGTATAGCTGTAGCGGGACCAATAATAACATTGTCATCTTGACCTGTAGCAAGCGTGGCATTATGCTGTATGGTTGTGTTAGACCAAACTGTAAAGTTGGATGCATCGGTTTTTCCAATCACCACATCTTTATCGGATTGGTTATTAATCTTTAATCCGCCTATACCTTTGCTTTCAATAAATGAATTGGGAGAGTTGAATCCAACAGTTACTCCGTTTCCGTTTCCATCTTCGAATAATCCTTTTCCGAATACATGTAGTTTTTCTGTGGGGTCTGTTGTTCCGATTCCCACATTGCCAGTGTTGTTGGCATTTTCATTTGCCATCTTACCTCTTACATTTATTGTATTACCACTTTCTCCGTATAAACCTTATCTCCGCTTTGCACTTTTATAAAGTAAATGCCTTTGGGATGGGAACTCAAATCAATGGTTGATTGGTTGATTTGAAGATTTGAAGACTGATATATGCTCTGACCAAGCACATTTTTGATTTCAATTGAATTGATTATGCCTTTGCTGTTGACCGTTATTTTATCCCTTGCAGGGTTTGGAAATAAGGAGTATTGCATCAAATTATTTGCCTGTAAAGTTGACTTGCCTACTGAATAATTGGATTTGTCATTGCTTGTACGAACTTCTGGATTACCTATGCGAAGACCACTATTATCACAAGGAACAGTATGTGCATAAAATTCGCCTTCTGACACAAACTCACCTTCTAAAAGCACTTCGGTATTTGCCTGCATTTCTACATTCCCGGTTGGTGTGATGTTAAAATTAGTTCCTTGCGGCAAAGTAATATGGTCGTTAAAAAAATATTGCTGTTGAGATGTAATTATAGTTGCAGGAAGTGTTAAATCGGTAAGGCAAGGGATATAAAACAAATCAGTATAGGGAAGCAAAATTCCTGAATTTCTGTCATCAGTCCAAACGGATACTATTTTTCCATTACTTGCATCTACTCCGATATAATCACCAGCATAAGAAGTTTGAGGAGGCGGATCTCCAGACCAATCTACATCACTTACAGGAAAATCATTCCATGTCTGCCCACCATCATAGGAAATAGCAATGAAAGTTTGCACCCTATCATTATTAATAGAATTTCGGCTGTCATAGAAAGTAACCACTAAGGCGCCTGTAACTTCATCGCAGGCAATCCAGGGAAACCATTGCTCCCCAACCCCAGTTAAGTCTTGATCCACTTTGATGGGAACGCTCCAAGTATCTCCTTTGTCAGAGGATTTAATCATATAAATATCTGCATTGCCGGTATTGTTTCCGTTTGGTGGTGGTTCACCAACATTTGCCCATACAATATATATTTCACCAGTTTGCTGATTGACTGTCATACTGGGCCAACCATTATGACGCATATTGATATTATTTCCGAGTTGATTGTTTCTTATGCCTTTTATTCCATCAATAATTCTTCTTGAAGTTATACCAGGTGAAACTTCCCAACTTAATGGATTGCCTCCGTTTAAATTTCTTGTGAATCCTATTGCAGCTTCGTAAGAACCGGGATCACATTTAATTCCAGTTTTATCATAAACCGTCCATGCAACATATACTTCTCCCTGTTGACCTGTTTGAATATTCGCACCTTGATTAAAGCAGATTGCATTGACATCCTGGCTGATTGTGACAGGAGGAGACCAATTCATACCTCTGTCTGTTGAGCTAACAATTTCAATTTGCCATAAATCAGTAGTAAGAAAATTAGTCCATGCGCTATAAAGATAATTTTGATAAGGGCTTTTTAAACTATTATCTACCCACAAATGGTTTTTATCAAGTATTCCACATCCCATGTCATAATCACAAGGGTTAAAGTCATTACAAGTTCCAGAACTAAAAGGAACATAATTCCATGTTGCGCCATTGTCATCGGAATAAGCAATAGCTTGACCGCCAGTAGGTCTGTCAATATAATTAACGTACATTCTGCCTTGTTGGTCAATAACAGCAGCAGGATCTGCCCGTGAGTTAAGCAGGTTATTATTTATTCCTGTCCATGTTTGTCCTCCATCAGCGGAAACATAAGCGGCAACCCGTTTAATCATCTCACCAAGATTACAAGTACCGTTATTATTAGCATCTACAAAATAAAAATTATTGTGCGCTGTTAAAATAATATCAGGATTAGTTGGATGAATAAAAACAGAATTTTCTGATAACGCATCCTGTGGTGTGGGACCTGGCCCTGCCGGCCATATTAATATATCAGACGAATTATTGACAGTTGTAACCGGAATTTCTTTTGTATTTACGGATTGATTCGTTGTGTTAATTGTATTTTGTTCTTCTGTGGTTCTCTGATTCTCCTCCGGAAAAACAGGTCTTGGATCAGAAAGAATAGATTTTTTCCATTCTTCATTATTATTTTGTGCCTGCGCAGAAAGCAGACACAGAGGAAACAGAACAGACACAATAAAAATATTCTTCATCGTTATTGATTTGTGATGGTAATTTTAATGATTGTGCCATTTGCACCAACAACATATCCTATATTAGAAATTGGAAAATGAATAGCGCTTAAAATATTTGTAGTGTTGGTGTTTAACTTCTTCCAGCTATTTCCGCCATCTGTTGAATACAAAAGAATACCATTTTCACCAGAAATAAAACCTTTGCTATTGCTTGCGAAATATACATCCTCAAAATAGTGTGTGCTGTCTAATGTGGTTTGACTCCAAGTATTGCCGCTATTTGTAGTTTTTAATAAAACACCCAAATATTGGCTATATGTCCCAACAACATATCCCGTTTGAATACTGGTAAAGAAAACAGATGTCCATGATAGATTTATGCCTGGATATAAATCTATCCAATTTGCCCCGCCATCGGTTGTTTTTATAATATTATTATTAACTCCACCGGAACCGCCTACAACAATACCAATATTATTCGTAAAATAAAGAGAAAAGCCATTTGTGGGAAATCCATATTTATCCAACCAAACCCAACTTTCTCCGCCATTGGTTGTTTTTAAAAATACAGGCAAAAAAGAATTCATATCAAATCCACAGCAGCCACAAGCATAACCTATGGTATCATTTATAAAAGATATATCATTGATGCCATCATAAAACCATGTGTTATTTTCTTTACGCAACCAAGTATTACCCCCATCAGTAGTTTTAAATATTGAACTTTTCCCACCAGCAAAGCCAATGTTTTGATCAATAAAATAAATAGTGTTAAATTGTAAAGTGTCTTGAATATTTAATTTTGACCAACTGTTTCCTCCATTGGCGGTTTTTAAAATAGTTCCCTTATTACCACATACATAACCCGTATTTGCATCGGTAAACCATACGGAATAAAAATCAATGGTTGAATCAAAGTAACTTACATTGTCAATTATTACAGTATCTGTTGCGATTGGAACAGGTGGTTCTGGTGATTCTGGAATGGCAACATCTTTTTCGCAGGAAGAAAAAAACCATGCTGCAAATAAAATCGACAACAGGTAATATATTTTCTTTTTCATTGGTATATTATTTTGATTGTAATAAGACATTCATTTTATTTTGCAAATCAGCAATTTGTTTCTTCATTTCGTTAAATTGTTTTTTAAGTTCTTCATTTTCATTTTTCAAAGATACATTTTCGCTTTTTATTTGCAAAATGTTTGCATCAATTTTTTTTATAGCATGATTGAATTTGAAGGAATATTTATAAAGCCGTTCAATTTTTCTCATTTGTAGTGAACTCATTTGTCCAAAATCAACTCCATTTGTTTCAACCTCTTTTCCAGAAGGAATTCCACTCAAATAACCAAACATTAAAACAAATTTTTCATCTTGTTGTAAACTATCAAGAGTTAAATGTTTGGTTAATTCATCGTCAGCCCAGTTCACTTCGGTTGCTACTAATTTCCTTGCAACGACTTTTCCATCAACAGAAAGTTTGTAATCCGTATGTATAGAGTTTGCCGGATCAGGAGTTTTATCCCCTATCTGAACTTGTCCATTATCTGAAAGAAATAAAAAGTTATTTCCCCCGCCATTCCCCGCAGATGAACCATCGCTTCCTGATGGTTTCCAAAAATTAAGACCTCCAGGTACGGCTGGATTGCCCGTTCCATGGTTTTGCCAATATTGTATTCCCCATTCTCCATATTGATTGGTAGCGGTCATTGCTTGTATAGTTGGTTGCTCACGCCCGAAAAACAAAGAGGTATTTCCATTGCCATCGTAAATGGAAACGCTTCCCTGAACTTCAAGCTGCATGTTGTTACCCGGTGTAGAAGTTCCAATTCCTACATTGCCTGCCGATGTTATTGTCATTCTCGGAAGATTGGCTGTACGAAAATTAAGAGCGAAAGTATTGGTTGTTCCGATAAACGGATTGCAATTCGCAGGAACAATATTTCCATCTGTTTTCCAAAACGCATTTAAACCGAAACATGAATTTGGGAAATCTTTCAACACGCCATTTGAATCCACTGCAAGAACTCTGTCGCCCGTACCCGATAAATTTGACAAGCGCAAATTCCCGCTCACTCCTACATTCCCCGCCACACTCAACCGCTCGCCTGCCGAAGGGGTGATGCCGATGCCCACTCCTTTGCCCGCACTGTCTTTTTGCAACACAAGCGCAACGGCAGTATCGGTGGTGGAAACTTCGGCATAACTTTTTGCGGTTTGTTTTTCAATCATGAGGGAATGATTTACGGCCACGCGGCTGAGGGCGTGAAGAGTGTCAATGATTAACTGGGAGGTTACGATGCTGCCGGAAGTTACTGTGCCGGAAGAAATATCTCCGCTGGCGGTGATGTTTCCGGCAACGCTTAACTGCCCGTTGCCCACCCTCGCGGTGTTTCCCATCATCACACTGTCGGCATCGAACATGATTTTT
>JACRAM010000122.1 GCA_016213405.1 Bacteroidota bacterium | reverse complement strand
TCGCAATCACCCACCGTGCAACACTAAACGATGAACTCGTTACACTTTTTAAAGAAGCAAATGAAATCCTCAACAAAACTTTAGACCCCATTTCCGTATCTTTCAAAACAAACGGCAACAAACATTATTTAAGCGACTACCAAAAGGCAAGAGAAATAATTGACCTCGGAAAAGGAACCACACGCATCAAAGGAAAAATCACAATGCTTTCTGCCGATGGCGAACCCGCCTACAACAAAACAGTAAAAATAAATGAGCAGAATGTAGAAGTCAAAACCGATGTAGAAGGATTATTCGTTCACGAACCCGAAGCCCCAGCAACAGTTACCATGACAGACCAAGCGGACAAATGGAATTTAACCAATGGACAATTTGTTAAGGTATTCATTGACGGACAGCGTTCGTTGACTTTTAACAAAGTTGGAGTTAAAATAGTTGTAAAAATAAATCCATCGTTTAACGGACGCTTGTCATCGGGGGACTGTCTTTCAATCTTTCTTCGCTTACTTTTTCTTCGTGGACAGTTACTTCGTTCAAATTTTTCTCGTGTGACAGTCCCGCGCTGACTTTGTAGAAAAACTTTATCGGGACAGACAATCGGTTCTCACAAAGACGGCTCAACGGTTGGTGACGGCTCTACAAAAAAATACAAATACATTTTATCGGCTGACAGTTTCGCTGGCTCTTCTTCGCTGTTCATCGGCAGACTATAATTTTATTCGCAGACAGCCAAGCAATAAATAAATTCAGCGGGACAGTTGCATTTGTTCCGACCGCTTTTCTCGCAAGACAGTTTCGCGCAGACTTTCAAATACAAAAAACAAAAACATCGGCAGACAACTTTTCCGCACCGACAAATTTTTTCTATCAAGACAAACCCAAAACAAATTTTCGCTCGACAATTTCTCCTTTAACAAATTGTTTCGCGCGGTGGGACAGCAACGCAGGATAAAAAAGCAACGAACTGCCAACATCGGGTTTGCGTCATGCGGGTTTTCTTTTTCGCGGAAAGGTTTTATTTCCTATTTTTGCTCTGTGCAAGCGGACAGTAAAGCAATTCTTTCTCCCGCACATCGCAAACCTGAAAAACGTTAGGTGGCATTTTCAAATGGACAACATCGGACAACATTTCGACAGACAAATTTTCTATCTCAATCCTCGACAGGCAAAAAACTGGGCGGACAGTTTGCCGACAGACAACTGGGCAGTTCTTCTCATCGCGGACAATCTCGACAGCGACTTAATAAACAAAATTGCAAACCAATGCTTAGACAAAAATGTCCGTTACGTTTGCGCAACTGGACAGCAGAGTAAAGCCATTGAAGAAACTTTCGACCAGTTCATAGTTCAAAGAAAAATAGACAGCGGTGAGAGCGCGGACAGCCCCGACAACTTTGAAGACTCTCCGCTGACAGTTTCGGATGACAGTTTAGAAGAAGAGTTTTGGTTTTCACTCACGACAGCGTTTCATCCAAACTTTGACATTACAAAAGTTATTTGTCTTGACCTCACCGACAGCGGACAAAAAGAAAAACTAACAGACTTGGTGACAAAAATAAATTCAGGTTGGTTACCATCGGACAATGAATCTCTCGCTTAAAAATTCCTCGCACGGTGACAGTTTTGTCGTCCAGACTGTCTTGAATAGACAATTTCTTCCTCGACAATCTATTTCGTTAGACAGCGACTCCTCTAATAATCTTGTTCATCTCGGTCGACAGTCTTGACAGACAAAACGCCACCTAACAGCGGGCGTGCGCAATGCGGGTTTACTTTTTGAAAAAATGTTTTCAGTATTTAATTATCTTTGTGCTGGCGGACAGCAAAGTGTTTTTTAATCCCGCACTTCGCACGCCCGCGGAACGTTGGCAACAAGGCGCAAAATTTTCTGCTCGGCAGACAATTACTCTATTTTAATAAAGCTTTTCAACGTTAGACAGCCAAGTGCGCGAGTATAATTCATGGCAGTTCCGCACTGCCGTTGGACATTAACGCAGTCCTTCAACACAAAATACAAACAGCAAAACCAACTGCAGACAACTCTTCACTTCGCTCTACAGCTTCTCCTTCCCAAACAGCAGACAAAAAACCACATATAATAAGGTAGCGGGACAGTTCCATACTTCGCTTGACCGTTACTCCAATCTCGACAGCAACACACATGTTTCGGTCAGACAATCTTGCAATCCTTCACCGTTGCGTTTAACCGGACAGCATATATCTTTCGCATGGCAATTCGTACAATCTTGATATAACTCAACAAAGGTAAAAGAGGTGAAGCACCACATTTCCCTTTGCTCCAAGTCACGAAGAAAACTCGAAAAAAGATTTCTTTATGATAATTTGTTCATGAATTAGAAAACCATACATTTGTCCTATCCAAATGAAAATCCTATTTTATAAGAATATGAAATTAATTTTATAGAAAAGGTTTCTTCCACTCTCTTTAGCGGGCAGAGAAAAAGAAACTGAAATGTAAATTGTCTTAAACAATAAAGACATGAACTTTTTAGTGATAAAAAAAATCTCTGCTTTGTTTTTTTTTAAAACGCTTTTTCTTATTGCTTTTTCCTTCATTTCGTATTTTTCCTTCTCCCAACAGATTTATTTTAACAACAGATATGATTTCCAAAACACATCATGGAATGGCGGGTTAGGAATAGTTGCTGTAAATGACGGATATATTATTTGCGGCTCAGCCGGAGATACAACTTCTTTTGGTTATTATAGAACAACCATAACAAAAATAGATACGCTTGGAGTTAAAATATGGGATAAATCCTACGGAAAATCAGGATATGATTCTTATTCAGGTTATCCAATAAAAACTATTGATGGAAATTTTGCTATTGGAAATTCATTTACAGATTACACTTCTTCTCCATCACAAAATAAAGTCCAGCTAATTAAATTCGATAGCAATGGTGATACCCTTTGGACAAAAAAATATGGATCTACAAATATTTTTTATGCCGGCTATATGTGTAAACAAAAATCTAATGGAACTTATGTAATAACAGGTGCAAAAAGCATAGGAGCAGGAAATGATAATGTACTCCTTATTAAAACAGATAGCGATGGCAACAAGATTTGGGAAAAGAATTACGGTGGAGCAGCAATAGATTACGGATGGTCAGTTGATATTTGTAATGATGGCGGATATATCATTGGAGGCTTTACTTCAAGTTACGGTGCTGGAGATTATGATACTTATATTATAAAAACAGACAGTACGGGAAATTTTCAATGGCAGAAAACTTTTGGAGGTTCTTATTTTGATAATCCTGGATTTGTAATTGCAAGCGCAAATGACAGTAGTTATGTAATTGCATGCGGTCTTTCAGTTTCTATTTTCCCCGGTAATTTCTGGCAATCAAAACCCAGAATAATAAAAATTGATAATTCAGGAAATCTACAATGGAGCAAATTATATGGACCTGCGAGATATGGAGCAACACTTTGTTCTATTCGTGAACTACAAGACGGCAGCTATATTGTGGCGGGGCAAACTGCTGATACAAATGGCACACCACAAGGCAATGGATTTCCAGATGGGATAGTTATTAAAACAAGCGCGATAGGAGACAGCATATGGTATAGAATGTTTGATAAATTATCTGGCAATCAGAGCCAAAACTATTTAAGAGATTTACTTTACACCACGGATGGAGGCATCGTTTCATGCGGATTTACGATACCCGCTTCCCCTGATACTGGAACAGAAGATACTTGGTTAATAAAGTTAGATGGATGTGGTTGTTTATTTGCCAACTGCGATACAGCTTGTAGCGTAACAGGTATCCCTGAAATAGAAAATGCAAATAGTATCACAGTCTTTCCAAATCCCACAAGCAATCTTGTAAATTTTTATTTCAACTTGCCATTGAGCAAGGAGCAAGTAAATCTGATAATGTATGATATGAATGGTAAAAAAGTAAAAGATATGTCAGGAATTAATTATGAAAAAGAGAAAAGCATTAATATTTCTGATTTGCCGAATGGATTATACTTTTATTCATTACATACAAGTAAAACTATTATAAACGGAAAAATAATTATCCAACACTAATACCACTTCAAATGAATGCTCAACAAACATCCACAACCATCATCGCCATGATGCTCTCGGTTTTTGTTATTGCACAACAAATTCAGCCTCCAATTCCTCCTCCACCAACACCTCCCTTTGCTAAACACTTGCAAACAAGTTTTGGAAAAACAACAGATGGATTGCCCCCAAACGGCAGCAATGATGCTGAAGATTGGATATTGAATGTGAAACAAACAAAGGACGGTGGCTATATCGCTTGCGGATTTTCCCAAACCTCTTATATCACGGGCGACCCATGTAATGGAAGTAGCACAAACAATATTCCACCATATAATAAAGAAACAAATCCATCTATTGTTAAACTTAATGCTCATGGTCAGGTGGAGTGGGAAAAAACATATTCAGCAGGTGAACCAAGCAAGTATGGATATATGAGCGATATTATTGAATTAAGTGATGGAAGTGGGTTTGCTGCTATCGGGCATAAAAGAACAAATTTCACCGGCTATCCCACTGGATGTATAAAAAAATTATATTATGTAAGAATTGACATTAACGGAAATATAATTTCTGAAAAACATATTGGTTACGTTTCTTCCACAATGGAGGACGGCATTGTAGTTCCACAAGGCGGATCTTTAGTTGAAGTTAAAGGAACTCCTTCAACACTTGTTTTAGCTTATACAGTAAATTTGCAAAAGTTTCCTTGTACTTTTTCAGATAATGATATTGCCCTAATTAATATTGACCTTAATGGTAATACTATTTATTGGCAGCATAGTTTTGATGGTGGAGTGTGTAAAGGCGATGATGGAGGCGCAGTTAAAATTTATTATTCTGGAGGAACTAATCCAGATGGAACAGGAGTGGGATCGCCATTAGGATTTATTATTGCTGCAACTCAGGGAAATGCAACGGGAAGCGATGCTTGGATTATAAAAACTGACATGACTGGAAATAAAATTCTAGATAAAACAATAAATGCGCCTGCGTATCCATCTCCCTTTTATCAATACACAACATTGGGACCTTGTTCTTATCCCAACTCTGCTCCTGCAACTATTTTAGGTAATTCAAAAGACGAAGCAAATTCAATTGAACAAACTTCAGATGGTAATATCATTGTAAGCATATCATTTAATCATTATGACCTTGGATTTGGAAATCCTTCATGCTCTTCTCCTTATGGAGTTTACGGTGAAGAATATATGGAAGCAGATGCAGCACTTGCTAAATTAGATATTAGCACACTTGATTATACTGCCCCGGGATTTTTCCTGAAGAATGTTGCGCATATGAGTGGGGAAGATTTTCAACCGAAAGTGAAACAAACTTTTGATGGCGGATTTCTGCTTTCGGGGAGTACTGCTGATCCGCAAGTACGACTCCAAAACACTTTCGTAAATATGTTGCTTGTTAAAACTAATCCGAATGGAATTGTGCAACACTCTCTGCCATTTATGGCAAACAACACAGCTTTATCGACTTATAACTGTGGATTAGCAATGAATTATTGCAACGATGGCGGTGTTATTATGTCCGGAAACAATGGAGCCAATGATGATGATTATATTTTCTTGAAACTATATCCCGATTGCCAGACAAATATACCTTATGCTCCGCCAGTTATCGGTACTAACACAATATGGAACACAAGTGGAATTACAACTGTGCGCGGCACAGTACGAATCAAAAGCGGAAAAAAATTAACAATAACAGGTAGTAGTACAGTTATAGAGTTTGCCGACACACGCCAAACCAACGACTTTGATTTTCTTGCATCAAACAATCCTTTATATCCGGATGCACCAACGCGTATTATCGTAGAATCAGGTGGAACACTCATAGTAGAAAATGGCGCAACGCTAAGAGGAATTAGTTCCTGCTCTGCTTCAAATATGTGGGAAGGAATTCAGGTATGGGGCGACCCTAATCTCAAACAAACTTCTGCTACTCACGGAACTGTTATTCTGCGCACTGGCGCAATCATAAAAGATGCATTGTACGGAATTATGGCAGACGAATCTATATATGATGCAGAAGGACATGTTATGCCCATAGGCAATAATACAGCCAATCCGCGCGGTGGAGGAATCATTAAGGCAAACAATTCAAACTTTATTAATTGCAGAACAGGCGTTTATCTTTCGCCTTATTATTATTCTGATGGCGATGCCAATGCAACACAAACTTCTTTTGCCGGATGCAGTTTTAAAAATGATGCCCCGCTTGCAGACCCTGATTTTATTACCAATGACGGAATTCGTCTTGGAACAGATGCGTTTGTAAGCATGGAAGATTATCACGGAGTTAAATTTGCAGGCAATACTTTCAAATGTACACTGAGCGTAGTAACAAATATTCCAGTGCAGTTGCGCGCCACAGGAATACGGAGTTTAGATGCAAGCTATAGGGTGACCTCCTGCGATATTCCATTTAACATTGCCTGTTCCCCTTCTAACCCCTGTTGCTATTTCAACACCTTTCAAAATCTTTCTACGGGCATTGATGCAAGCGCTACTTTCCTGTCTGACATTTATGTTGATGGAAATAGTTTTACTGGCAATTTTGCTGGTATCCGTCTGAACGGGATAAATAATACAACCACAATTACACGCAATCAGTTCACAGGAATTGGTGGTAACACTCCTAAAAAAGGATATGGCATTTATTTAGGAAGTTGTACAGGGTATAAAATTGAAGAAAACAAATTTCAAAACAGTCCAGGAATATCTCGTTACGGAACAATTGTAAATAGTTCAGGAGTTTTATATAACGAGATTTACAAAAACACTTATAATGGGGTAGCATTCGGAACCCAGTCACAGCAAACCAACAGCGGTCTGCAAATAAAATGCAACCAAAATTCAGGAAATAATGTTTCTGATATTTCAGTTACAAGCGGAGCGGTTTCAAATCCACAAGGAGCTTGTAACTTTGATCCAAAATCACCTGCTGGAAATACTTTTTCTCACACCTGCTTTAATCCAACAGGAGATATTTGGGCAAACACCGGAGTTGCATCTTTTACATACAATCATCATAGTGGTTCCACCACAACGCCTCAATGCTACAGTTCGTCTATTGTTAATTTACCAGTGATAACGAACAGAAACAGGATACAAGGCATATCTTGGAAGGCAAGCGGGCAATGGACTGCAAAACCTAAAGTTATCCGTATCCCAAGAGTGTAAATCCTGTATCATTTGCTGAAAGTAAAGAGAGAGAACTTACGAT
>JACRAM010000121.1 GCA_016213405.1 Bacteroidota bacterium | reverse complement strand
TATCACTTGCTTTTGCCTTCGGCTTCCTCCGCACAATGCCTCGCAACATTGCACTTGCTTTCAGCTAACACTTCGCGTTATCAACGTGTGTTCGGGACTTGCACCCTATAGTAAAAGAACATGGATGGCGCACAAAAAAAGTCCCCACCTTTTCAGGTGAGGACTCTTATCAAGTAGCGGAGACAAGATTCGAACTTGTGACCTTTGGATTATGAGCCCAACGAGCTACCCCTGCTCTACTCCGCAATATTCGGCAAATGTATAACAATAGTTTTTCTCTTTGTGATTATTTATACGATTTTCCTGTAGTGGTTTATACAACAAACCCTAAATCTCTAAAGGATGGTTGATGGTTGATGTATTTCCATTAGCCATTAAACATTGTACATTAAACATTTTCTTCTCCCTTCAGTGTTGAGGCATCTTACACCTAATCTTGTTCCACCAGGTTTGAAATCCATTTATTGTATGTCTGCAATCCTTGTGTTTGAAATTTCACCAGTGTGTCAATCTGCGAATTAATATTTCTTGAAAAGTTTCTGTTGAAATTAACTGACAGGTTGATGTGCTTGTTATACACTTCTGCGGTTTTATTCATATCGCTGACGGAAAGCTCCATGCACTGCTCAAAGTTTTTCTGCTGCAGGGCAATAAATTTTTCATAATTGAATTTATCAGATATATATGCCTGCTGCAACAGCTCCACGCTTTTCTTGTTGAAGTCAACCAGTTGATTCACTCTGCTCAGGTGGGAATCAATGATGGTGTCAATCACTTCTTCTGATAGTTGCAGGGCATTGGCAATGGTGTTGCTGATTTCATCCAGATGCGAAGTATCCATGCCGGACTCTTTCATCTGCCCGCGCAAATCATTTACGTACTTCTTGTTTGCTTCTATGGCGCGGTTGTATTGCTCCGTGCAGGCGTTAATGGTGGAGCGTATGTTTTCTTTTGCCTCCTTGCCGGCTTCGTTCAATTTAGATTTAAGTTCTTCCATCTGCTGAGAGATGGTTGGAGTTTTTGATCCTGCTTCAGCAGGATTTTTGGGGCGCTCTGCACCATAGCGTGTTTCGTGCCCGTTGGTTTGTGGCGCTTCGGTGGTAATCATAATTGTAAAATTTATAGAGTTAGTAGTTTATTGTTTCTTTTGTCTGGCTTAAAAGAGATTCATCCCCCCGCACCGCAATTTCTTCGCTCACAAGATACGTTTTGTCTATAGCAATATGAACCAGTTTGTAATAGGTGATTTCGCAGCAGGGATTTTCATCCTGAAAATAATAGGCGATGGGCGATGCTATGGGAACTCCGATTCCCTGCTTCTGCCCGAGCACTTCGTAGGTGGCGCCATCAAATGAGCGGTAGATAATGTACATACCATTGCATTTCTGGTTCTTCACATCCCAATGCAGATAGGTTTTTCCTTCAACGTATCTGCCGGCAAATAAAGTGAGCTGCGCGCTGGTGTCTTGCGAAACAGCAATCTCTTGTCCTTTATATAGCACAGATATTGTTTGTGCATTTGATGGTGCTGAAAACAGCAGCGCTGCAAATGCGAGCGGAAGTAGAATTTTGTTTTTCATTTTGGTTTCTTTTATAGGACAAAGAAACACAGAGAAGAGGTGATGTGAAATAGCCGCAACTATGCTTATTCCGTAATACGTGTTATCAGCAGATGTAATAGTTGGAACTACAAGGGATGGTTAAGGGGAAAGGTTAGAGGTTGGAGGTATGAAAGCCCCAAGTTCCAAATTCCAAGCCAAAAATTCCAAGGAACAGCCGATGTCGGTTGCTTCTTGGGACTTGGGATTTGGGGCTTGATGCTTGGGACTTTTTAGGGTGGCGGGAGCAAGCATCTACCTCAGCACCACCACCTTCTTTGAAAGCATTCCCGCGCTGGTGTTGATGCGCACAAAATAAATACCATCGGGCTGAGAACTCAAATCAATTTGAAGATTTGAAGATGAGTTAATTTGAAAATGATTATTGTAGAAAATCTTTTCTCCATATACATTATAGATTTCAATACTCTTCAT
>JACRAM010000120.1 GCA_016213405.1 Bacteroidota bacterium | reverse complement strand
GTTATCACTTGCTTTTGCCTTCGGCTTCCTCCGCACAATGCCTCGCAACATTGCACTTGCTTTCAGCTAACACTTCGCGTTATCAACGTGTGTTCGGGACTTGCACCCTATAGTAAAAGAACATGGATGGCGCACAATTAGAAAGCCCTACACCTGGTGCAGGGCTTCTAACATCGCCATGAAACAAACTGCTTCCGATTAAGGGAGCATTATCTTTATATCTGAGATAAGAAAGATTTTAGAAAGATTACACCGATTGCTTTGTGTTGTTTCATCTGTGTAATCTTTTTTGTATTTTTCTTAATCTGTGTAATCATTTTTTAATTGATGCGCCAAATGTATACGGTAAATTCAGTTTGTCAAGAGAAAAAAGTAACTATTAGACGAGTGGCAGGATTTTGCAGACGAATGATTATATTTTGAAGACGAGAAAGAGAGAAATAATATGCTTTGCCCGGATTTTATTTCACAATTATCTTTCTGCTGAGGTATTCATCCTTGTTGGAGGCAATGATGCTGTACATTCCCTGCGCAAGTTTTTGTTCGGGGTTTAAAATAACCAGAGAGCTTCCGCTTGCTGTCACTATGGCTTTGGAATAAATTTCCCTGCCCAGAACATCTGTGAGAACCAATAAAACAGTTGAGCCTTCGGCAGCGCTGACTGAAAGATTAATGGTTCCATCGGTTACAGGATTTCCGTTTACATCCAAAGAAAAATTATTTTCTTCTCCACAGGATACCGCTATGGGAGTATAGGTTTTTGTACTTCCATCAAAATCAGTTTGTGAAAGGCGGTAATAGGTTTTTCCCTGCAAAGGATCTGTATCGGTAAACGAATAATTTTTAATTGTGGAACTGTTGCCGGTGCCTTTTACCGTGGCAATGGGAGAGAACACGCTTCCGTCCCGGCTGCGCTCCAGCAAAAAATAATCATTGTTAAACTCAGAGGCGGTTTGCCAATTGGAAAACACTTTATTGTCTTTACATTCTGCAGTAAAAGAAAGCAGTTCAACAGGTGCGGCACATACAATATCAATGGTTCTGGTAGTGGTTTGCCCGTCCGGATTTGTGATGGTAATAATATAAGTGCCGGTAGCAGCCGCTGATGTATTGAGGTCAAGGGTTACCTGTGTAGGGCTGACAAAAGTAACGCTGGTTACAGTAATTCCCCCGGTGCAGGAAGCCGTAAGGCGGTTTGCAAAACCCGGACCACCTGCATCCGGACCCGGATCAAAAAACCCGGTGCAATTAGGAGTTGAACTGGCAGTGATAGTAACAATATTAGAAGCCGTGCAGCCGTATGCTGCTAATGGATTTAACACAGCTGGTGGCGGTGGTGGTGGTGCAATTAATTGTACAACGCGCACAGCCCAATCGTTTGCGGCATCGCAATATTCCCCGAATGCCCACATCGTCATATTATCATTCGGGTCAACTACCACCTGCGAGTAATCGCCCCAACGCTGCGTACCTGCTTGCACATTATAGGTAGTGGCACTTGCTGTAGCCAATGAGAATGGCTGCAAGGTACCGGGAGCATCACAGGAGTACCTTCCCGAAACTTCAACATCAGCTTTATTAGCAGCGCTTGCGGTACTGCTGCCCAAAACTGCATGCCCCTGCCCGCTCATCGCAATACTTGGAATCCAGAACCCGCGGTAATTTGCAGCCGCTGCATCAAACAGAGTTCCCGACTGCACTAATGTTGGTGTGGCAGTAGTCATACTTCCTATCTGGTACCAACGCGATCCGTTTCTATTACCTGCAGCAGAAGCAACTCCTGCATTGTTTACTCTTAAATTATGAGCAGTCCATAAGGTGGTAACACCCGTTATTTTATTTTTCATCACATGCGCGGCAAACAAGCGGTCATCCAAAGCATCCAGATTGTTTCCTGTTCCGTTATGTACTTGTGTAAGTGGGGCATACGTTGCAGGAATTGTTGTTAGTGGCGTAGGGATGGTAAGAGTAGGAACTCCGCCAGGAGTGTTCACTCTGACAAAATCTAATTTGCTCCATGCAAAGACGTCTGTTCCTACAAAATATCCTTCTGTTGCCGCAGGGTCCTCATTGTCCACGCCTTGAGGTGTGTAAATTGGGGAAGTGGCTCCACCAACATTGTTGAAGGCGGTTACTACGATAGGTCCAGCAGCGAGAATAGAACTTTTTCGCACAATATACATAGGGGAGTAGCTATATCCTGGTGAAAATCTATTTCCGCCTATGTACAATGCATTTGCATCAACGCCCAGAGTAGGATAATCAAAAAATGCTCCTGCACTTGGTTCAACAAAGAAGAAAAAAGTAAATGATGCTGCGCCTGTTATTACAGGACCGCTGCTTACTGCAATGCAGACGCGGTTGTTGGCGGCTGCCGTATTTATTGTAACTACAAACCATCTCCCCGATAATCGGTCATACCGGATATGGGTATCGCTGACACCTATCCCTGCATCCACGGAAGAAAAAAATGTTGTAATGTCAGCGTTAAGGGGGCCAAGTACTCCTGCTTTACTGTATACCTGTATACGCGTGTTGCCACAAACTAATACTTGAGTGGGACCTACAGCGCCATTGCAATCAGGAGGAATCCATCCGCCAGAAATAGCTAAAGTAGGACCCCTCCAACTAGCGCCAATAGTTTGAGTGGCATTAACAGAATTGCCTGCGTCATTTCGGTTCTGAACAGCGGTATCTGACGGTGGAAAGGAAGATATTTCAGGTGCATCAGGATTATTCTTTTTATGAAGATGCGCTTCATGTTCTCTTTGCATGCGCAACTTAGTAAAGGGAGTCGGTTTTTCCATTGCCATGATTTGGTCAACGGTGAGAGTTATTCCATTTGAACCTGTCAATTGGATGCCTTGTATGGTTTGCTGTGAAAAAGAATTTTGACAGATGAAAACAAACACACACAACCATGTTTTGAGAAAAACTTGTTTGGCAAGAAGAATCGTTCCAACTGAAGTTCGAAGTTTCATAGCAGAATTTATCGATATAAATCGGGATAAAGGTATTCATATCCTTACTGCAAACATATGGAAAAAGAAACTTTTAGACGAATGGCGGGATTTTGCAGACGAAATAACAATAAACGATGATGAAAAACATCTTTCATTTCTGCCCTGTAAAAAACCACCCCGCTCTTACAACAAAAATCCATGCGCGGTGCTTTGTGCACGTCAGCAGCGCGGACTAGGTTTTGTTTCTTTCTACAAAATACATATCTATCTCCCCCTTGTTCTTTGCCGGGATTTTTCCGCGGAAGTCAGCCCTCACCCCAGCCCTCTCCCAAAAAGAGAGGGAGTTAAGCTGCGTGAAGGTTGCTCCCGATATATTTATTTTTCCTGCTTCGCCTGATGATTCCATGCGTGAGGCGGTGTTCACTGCATCTCCCCAAATGTCATACGCAAATTTTTTATCGCCTACCACTCCTGCGGTGACAGCACCTGTGTGGATTCCAATTCGCAGTTGCCAGTAATCGGTAATTGGTAATCGGTTACCGGTATTTGACCGATTACTGTTCACCGATAACCGATAACCATTCATCATCCATTCCTGAATTTCCAAAGCGGCACTTACCACATCCATCGCATTCGTACTGTTTGCTGTGGGCAATCCCCCTGCACACATATAAGCATCTCCTATTGTTTTTATTTTCTCAATCGGATATTTTGAAATAATCTCATCAAACTTTCTGAAAAGAAAATCCAGTTCACTTACCAGTTCTTCCGCAGAAAGTTTTTCGGCTATGGTTGTGAAGTCCTTAAAATCGGTGAACATGACGGTGACATGTTCATAATGTGTTGCTGTTGCTTTGCCCTTTGCTTTGAGCTCACGTGCTGTTTCGGCAGGAAGAATGTTCAGCAGAAGTTTTTCTGACTTTCTTCTCTCTTTTATAATGAACAGAGAAAGCAATACCACTATCAACAGACCGCTGACCACTGACCATATTATTATCTTCTGTTTTCTGACTTCTGACTTCTGCAGTTCCCCTTCTTTGTTCAGAAGTTGTATCTGCTGTTCTTTCTTTTCGGTTTCGTATTTGGTTTGCATTTCAGCAATCTGCTTGCCCGATTCTTCATTGAGAACGGAATCTTTAACATCGCTGTACAGTTTGTGATAGTCGTATGCTTTCTGAAAATTTCCCATTCCGGCATACACTTTTGCCAGCGTATTGCTGGTTTCCACTTCTTCCTCTTTCAGATTGTTTTCACGCGCAATGGCAAGCGCCTTTTCACCGTGCCGGATGGCTTCGTTAAAATTCTTTTGGGCGGAATACAATTCTGCAAATTGTATGTGGGCGGTTGCTTCCTCGCTCACTTCTTTATTTTCTTTTGCCGATGCGAGCGCCCTGATAAGGTATTCTCTCGATTTTTCATAGTGAGCGCTTTGCAAATAGGCAATTCCTGTATTGAGAAGATTTGCGGAAGAAGATTTTTGTCCTGTGTATTTCGACTGCTGTTCAGACAGCAAATAATACTTCAGCGCTTTGTCATATTGATTCATGTTGGCATAACAAACGCCAATGTTTCCATTATGGGCTGGCAGATTTTGAGTATTGCCGAGCGTGCTGTCTAATTTGTAAGTTCTCAGCATATAACCGAGCGCCTGCGGAAATTTTTCCATTCTGAAATACAATCCGCCAATTCCGTTGAGGCAGACGGATATTCCGGATGAATCTTTTTTCTCCTCCTTTATAGCGAGTGACTTTAACAAATAGGAAATTGATTTTTCGTTTTCTCCAAAGTTCTGGTACAAAAAGCCGAAGTTGTCATAGCCCGTCTCCAGCGCATCTTTGTCATTTGTTTTTTCAGCCAGCTCCGTCTGCATTTTTGCATAGTCCAGCGCCTTGCGGGGCTCGGAAGAAAAATATTTCCAGCAGAGCGCATTGGCAAACTTGACTTTTACTTTATCATCTTCCTCTTCGCTCAATGCTTTTTCAAGAATTGCATTTGAAAAATTCTGGCGCAGCCCAACAACAATCTCCGTATAGGTTTTTTCCGAATGGAGGATGCTGTCCATGTTTGCACTGCGCTGGGCGAATGAATAGGATATGATAAGAGAGAAAAATACTATGGAAACAGGGGAGCGCATAACTTGTCAGTATCTCCATTAGTTAACGGAAGAATACGGCTGGTAAGAAATGAGGAGTAATTACGCTGCTTTTAATCGGATGATTTCTACTTCCGCTCCGTTCTTAACAGCACTGCTGCCTACTGCAAGAATTTTTTCCGTAATGGCTTCATCTAAATAATAAGCACCGCATACAGGGCATACCATAGCAGGCACTTCTTTGATGATTACCGTGCTGTTCTCTTTATTAAAAGATACAGTTACTTTTCCTTTTTCAGGAATGCCGTGTTTACAATCTAAGCATTTCATTTTATGGTTTTTTTCTTGTTTTAAAATCTGGTTCAAAGTTAGTGGAATCGGGAATATAAACAGTAACTATTATTTTTTGCGTTTCGCTGGTATTATCTGCGGTAATGCTCATAAAAAGAAGGTCTGCGTAAAATCCTTTCAGCCCAAATAATATTTTTCTTTATCTCAAAACCCGCTCTGTAATCGTCCTTCTCATCAACCGTTATCCGGATTTTATAGCGCGATTCGTATTTCTCTAACTTTGATAACTGCCCTGTTTGAGAAACAGTTTCTGCCTGCATGATTTGCCTGAGATGAGCGGCAAGCAAAACTTTTACTTTATGGCTTTTGATTTTAAGATAGTCTCTCTTGAACTGTGGCTTAAAACGTAATTCCATCCTTGGCAAACATTTTCTTTATTTCTTCGTGTGATATTTCGCCTGATTCTTTTTCCGTTTTATCCATCATTTTGCCAAGCCAGCGGTCTTCCAGTATTTCTTCCAGCTGTTTGTCTTTAACAACCTCCATGCTGCCTTTCAGGGCGCGAATGAGTTTTTTTACATAGGATAGTTTATCTGTATCTATTTTTATGATAGCGGTGCTCATGATAAATTGTTTGATACAAAGTTATTCAATTTTTGCTCTCACATAAACCAAAAACCCCGCACTTTATTTTGCGCTCCGAAGAATTACGGAGTCCGTCTTTGGCGCCTTGCGCCATGGCGCGTTTCGCGCTCATCAGCGGACAGGGTTTTCTATATTTTTACCGCTCTTATTTGCGCTCGGGTGTTTTTTCTTTGGGGGTTGCAATAATTTTACTTTTTTCGATTTGCTTTACTGCTCCGAAAAAACTCATCCGAGTCCCTTGTCCGTAAGGGACTCACCGAAGAAGTCCTTCGGACCTTCTGAGCAAGAGACCGGAAAGATTTTTTTTCGTGACGTTAAAACTATTTTTACTTTTGACGCCAGATAATTATTACCTAATTAACCATTTAACCTAACAACCAATGGCAGCAGGAAAAATCATAGACTTGTTTCCCGCGGGAAATGACGGAAGCCAGGAAGGAGCCGGCAGGGTAACTCCAAGCGGCAGCAGCACCGAATATGTTTTTTTTACTCCCGATGATGTGGATTCCGCTTCTGTGCCTTTGGCGGCAGGCAGCAATGTAACTTTTGATATCAGCGGAGATCTGGCAATCAATGTGCAGAAGAACTGATCTAATTAACTTATTTACCCAACTGATGTTACGCAAATACATTTTTTCCCGAAGGGATGGAAACCCAACCGCAGAGTTCGCTGAGGTTTTACGCAGAGAACCGCTGAGAATACAAGATTGCATTTTCTCTGCGGCTCTCCGCGTGTTGTTTTCTCTGTGTTC
>JACRAM010000119.1 GCA_016213405.1 Bacteroidota bacterium | reverse complement strand
TGCTTTGTGCTTGTATAAAGCATAAGTCAAACAAAATAAAAGTCAGAATTATTACTGCTTGTGTACCTGTTTTTATTTTCATGGATAAAATTATTTATATTAGAACATATATCCAAAACCT
Organism: Bacteroidota bacterium; assembly: GCA_016213405.1. NCBI lineage: Bacteria > Pseudomonadati > Bacteroidota > Bacteroidota bacterium. The sequence goes on along the minus strand of JACRAM010000119.1, from coordinate 3,810 downwards.
ATACCTGGCAATAAAAAAAAGTGCCGAAGAAATTAGGAAAATTAATTTTATTTTTTTCATTGTTATTATTTATTAAAATACATAACCCACACTAATACCACAAAAAAATAAATATTGAAAAGTTGCAATGTCAGGCGGATAAATTAACGGAGTCCATCCTAGCCTGAACATAAATCTTCCATCAGGTTTTTGGTGTCTAAAAGAAAAATTTGCAGTAGGCACCGAATTATATTTATCCAATTGAAATTTATCTGTTTTAATGTGATTTGTATAATCATAATTACTTTCTACTAATCTTACACCTCCACCGATTTCAAAATGGTTTTTCCCTTTGCAAAAAACATGATTTATAAGCGCAACCAATCCTAAATCTACACTTGAACTAGGTTTAGATTTACCGCCAAAGAATCCAATTCTTGTCGTAAAAAATCCGTGGTCATGTTCAACGATTTTTCTTTCATAATTTAAGGATAATGCACCCATATTTCCTAATAATTCTACATAGACAGTATTATTCTTAAACAAGACAGTATCCTTTTGTGCAAACACTTCTGTTGCACATAAAATGGCAAGAAAAAATAAAAAAAGTGTGGCAAATAAAATTTTTCTCATAACTTATTTTCCTTTTTTCAGTTTTTCAATCTCTTCAGCCATAGCATTGTTTTTCTTTTCAAGTTCAATCATGTAAAGGGTGAGTTCTTCCACTTTCTTCAGCAGTGTGATTGACATTTCGCCCACACTTACTCCGTTTTTATTCAGTTCTTTTCCGCTCGGCACTTCGGGCAAATGCTTGTATTTATCTTTATATTTTTCTAATTCTGACAAAGGCATTAAATCATACTCTTTTTCAAAAACATAATCGGGAGCAACGTCAAGCACTCTAGTAACAACCTGACCATCGACAGTTAATACCCACCCTGTTGGGGCAGCGCCTGAACCTAAAAGACTCATGACATACCATGGACCTCCTTGGTAATCATCCCTGCTTGCTGCACTCCAATACCAGCCCGGACTTGTCATTCCAAAACCTAAATAATACGACTGGCTACCTATCATCATAGGAGTAGTTGTTCTCCATACAGAACCTAATGGAGCTTTTAATATCGGTATCCAAGATGCAGAAGTCCAAAAAGCATTTTGATTTGGGTCTCCAATTATATTTATACTACCATTAAGAATATCTAATTTGGATTGCGGATTGTTTGTTCCAATTCCCACATTGCCATCCCCCGCCACATACATATCGGTTGTAAATGTTGTTGGAGTTCCGGGCAGGGCAGATACATCTAATCTGCCAATCTCAAAATCCTGACCGGCTGCTCTCCAAATCCCCGCTTCGTGCCCGGGATATTTCATCAAGCCAACTCTTTTATGCCCTCCTTCATTTACAATTAATCCCTGCCCTTCGCCATCTATATATATAGAACCATTTTGTATGTGGAGTTTTTCGGTGGGAGAAGTTGTTCCGATTCCGACATTGCCGTTGCTTTCAATTGAAACTAATGCGTTATTACTTATGGGGTTTCCATCTGAATAAAAACGAATGGGCTGCCCGTTTGTAACAAATCGCATATAGGTGGCAGGGTCTAATGAATACAATCCCAAATCACCTGTGCTTGTAATGGGTGCACCGCCTTTTTGAATCACTCCTCCTGATAAATTCATTTTGCCGTTTACATCCAGCATTTGAACTGGATTGTTTGTTCCGATTCCAAAACGACCTGTCACATCATCAATCCTTGCACGCTCTGTTCCTATAGGCGCTTCAAAAATCAAAGGGCTGCTGCTGGCATAGGCAGATGCCTGCATTTTTCCGGTTGCTTTTATATTCCCTATCACCTCTAACTTTTCAGTTGGAGCAGTTGTTCCAATCCCCACATTCCCCGCAGCATCCCATCTCAAAACAATTTTTTCTATGCTATTGCCGTTGTCTTTCATTCCTAATGCTCCTCCATCGTATCCATACAGCACGGGTCCGTTTGGGTATTCATTTGCAAATGGTCTGGATATAGGAATAGGAATATTAATATCCTGCCCATACCAGCCAATGCCGTGATTGCCATCGGGAAAACCTGAACGGAATTTAATATCGTTCTCGTTGAGCCGCAGGGTTCCGTCCGGTTCAATCGAAACTAATTCTTTTCCTCCTTGAGGAGTTGCTCCTCCGTCAGAAAAAAAACGGAAGGGTGCGTTGTTGGTTACAAAGCGCATGTGCATGAGCGAATTAAGAGAATACAAACCCAAATCGGTTGTCATTGCATTAGTAATGGCCGGGCTGCCTTGTTGAATCACTCCGCCTGATAAATTCATTTTGCCGTTAACATCTAATTTTTGAATGGAGGTGCTGTTGTTCCAATTCCTACATTGCCAGTGTTGTTGGCATTTATTACTGTATTAAAATCTGACGGAGAAGCAATTGATTGAATAAATAATGTTGGGTTTCCGCTCATGTCAGTATAAATATTATTTGTGGGATTTACATCACTTCCCTGATCAATGATAACAGAATTTCCTATTCTCATTTTTTTAACAATAGCAACACTATCAAACTGCGTTTGCCCGCTCACATTCAGGCAGGATGTGTTCACGCAGTTTGCATTAATGCTTCCCTGCACCTGCAGGCTGTTGGCAGTTATTTTATCTGAACTTATTGTTTGAGTTGCAGAAATGTTTCCGGTGCTTTTTACGTCTCCCAAAACATCAAGCGCAATGCCAACTCCGGGAGGCTTGCCTACGCCCAGTTGCTCCTGCACGCTCACCTGTGCGGCAGCCAACTGCAATTTTTCTGCATCGCTCCGCAGAACAATCTCGTAGGTAGAAGTGATGGTGTCTTTAATCGGGGCGGGAGGCACAACCGTGCCGCCATTTTTGAATTTAAAATTACCTATACTGATACCCTCACTTGCATCGAGGCGCTTTACCAGCGCCTGCCCGTTGAAAGATATGCTGCCATCGGGGTTGATGGCCCATGGGTTAATTGCCAGCGGGTTTCCGTTTACATAATACTTTTGTGCGTCTACCGAATTTGCTTTAATGTCCTTTGTAAGCAGATTGCCGTTGACAGCGGTATTGTTATTTATGGTAACGCTGCCATCTAATTGCGTGCTGCCTGCCACTTTCAAAGAGCCAGCGGTTAGCTGCCCGTATACTTTCAAATCAGCAGTAACCAAAGCCATTGCAAATTCTGCGCCTTGGGCTTTCATGCTGAGTGATTGCATGAGGTTCTCCACCACAGCGTCCTTCATGCGTATAGTTCCCGCCACATGAAGTTTGTCTAAGGGATTTGTAATTCCGATTCCCACGTTGCCCGTTTCGGTGATGCGGAGTTGTTCCGTGCCGTTGGTCTTTATGATGACCGGAAAGATGTTGCTTGTGCCGAATGCAGCAGTTCCGCTGGGTGAATTCAAGCCAAACGACCATTTCTCACCGCTCTGCGAGTGGGAGATGATGGAAACAAAAATGGCAGCGAGCGGAAGCAAGATTTTTTTCATGATGATTGATTTTTTGTGAATGACCGTATGAAGGACAGCGATATACTTTGATTTGCCAAGAGAAATCGTAACTTTTAGACGAGTGGATGGATTTCTTGGATGAAACTCATAAAAATAAAGACGGAATTGAATAGCGCTCAGGCATAGCCCAATGGATTATTCTGTCAGACAAATCCTGTCGTAAAGAACCCTGCGCCAAGAGCGCAGGGCGTTATTATTTTATTTTTCACAATTCAAAAAGTTTCAACTGCTTGACATCATTATGACGACCTTGATTACGAATATAATTCTCAATCGTCTTTTTACTTCCTCGACCGCT
>JACRAM010000118.1 GCA_016213405.1 Bacteroidota bacterium | reverse complement strand
GTGCAGCGGCACCGCAACAGTTACTGTAACTTCAACAAGCGTATTAGCAGCCACGGCAACCGCAACGCCAACAAACTGCATTGCGAATGTTGGCACAGCAACTGCGAATCCAACAGGAGGAACTGCGCCCATAACTTATGCGTGGAGCACAGCGCCTCCACAAAATTCTCAAACTGCCACCGGGCTGGGAGCCGGAACTTATTCAGTAACCATAACAGATGCCAACGGATGTTCAACAACTGTTGCCACAACTGTTACTGCGCCTAACGGAATAACTTCAGTTACGGCCACTTCTACACAAGCAAGCTGTAATGGTTTGAGTGATGGAACAGCAACAGCCTCTCCAACAGGTGGAACAGTTCCTTATACTTATTTATGGAACAATAATCAAACTACTCAAATGGCAACGGGGCTTGCAGCCGTAACATATTCTGTTACTGTTTCCGATGCCAACGGATGTACATTTCCGGCAACTGTTCCTGTTGCCGAACCTCTTCCCATCCTTACCTCTTTTTCTTCTGTAGCAGATACATGCGGCAAGAAAATCGGAAGTGCAACTACTACTCCAACAGGCGGAACACCTCCTTATACTTATTTATGGCTGGTGAATCCTTCCCAGTCTACACAAGCAATAGCCGGACTTTATTCAGGAATCTACACTTGCGTTGTTACTGATGCCAACGGGTGCAATGTGAGCAGTTCGGCAACTGTCGCAAATATTCCGGGACCCAGCGCAAACTTCATAGCAAATCCGCAGGTGGTTAACATTCTCAGTTCCAATGTAACATTCATTGATTTGTCGGCTTCCAACATAATAACATGGGCATGGAGTTTTGGCGATGGCGGAAATTCAGTCGTTCAAAATCCGCATTACACCTATCAGAGCGAAGGAACTTTTCTGGTCACGCTCATTGTCACCAATGCATCCGGATGCAACGACACCACAGAGCAAACCGTTATTGTAGAAGGCTATTCCACCATATATGTTCCCAATACTTTTACTCCAAACAATGACGGGCTGAATGAGGTTTTCGCTCCGCAGTTTTCAAGAATTGACGAACAAAATTATTCAATGATGATTTTTGACCGGTGGGGCAATCTGGTTTTCAAAACAACCAATGTGAGGGATTACTGGGACGGAAAAGTTCACAGGAGCGGAGACCTGGTGCAGGAAGATATCTATGTGTATGTGATTACCTATCACGATTTGAAAAAAGCCGAACACAAACTTATCGGCAACGTGAATGTGGTGAAATAGCAGTTACTCGCAAGCGGACTATATTTCATTCGCTTGTCAACTCCCTCTCCCTTCCCCCTTAATAAAGGGGGATTAAGGGGGATGTCTGGAGGTGGCAATGAGGTCGCAACAGAGAAATTACTAATCACGGATAAATGAAAAAACTACTCCTTCTCTCAGCAGTTTTGCCATTGACAAGTAAGTGGAAGAATAAAGTAAAATATTGTTTTTCAAATACTTTCATTAATCGTCCCCAAAGCGCAACCATTGTCAATTTGAACGGTTTGATTTTATTAGTAACACTCGGCTTGACAGTTGCGCACGGTCAGACAACTTTTAACTCGTTAGTAGACACTAATTCTTCTTGGAGTTATTACAATGATTATTCGTTTGGATTCTCATATGGTTGGAGCACTTATTATTATTTCTTCAAAGGAGACACAACTATAAATTCTGTTTCATATAAAAAACTATACAGACAAGATTCCACAATGGGGGCAATTTATCAAGGTGGGTTGACAGAAGATTCTCTCACTAAAAAAGTTTATATGAATCAAAGCGGAAATGTTTTTCTTCTTTACAACTTCTCAGCAAATGTTGGAGACACAGTAATGACAATCGGTTTCGGAATGGGACAACCTGCAATCGTAGACAAAATTGATTCCATTCAATTACAAGATGGCACTTATAGAAAACTATTTCATTCTATCACTTCAGGCGTATCCCCTTTGGACAGTTTCGCATTTTATACAATTGATGGAATAGGAAATCTGCAAGAGTTGTTGGGATTAAATTATACTGAACAATCATGGACAATCTTATGCTACAAATACAATGACTCTTTACAATTTATCAATCCATTTAAAAATGCCTGCCATGTTCCTACATTCAATAACACAGGAATTAGCGAGTACAATTCTTCTTTTACAATATCAATTAATCCCAACCCCTTCTCAACCCAAACAACTCTGCAGATTGACCCCGTAGGAAATCTTTCCAACGGGGCAGGCATTCCTTTACACAACGCAACCCTCACCATTTACAATTCATTCGGGCAGGCAGTAAAGCAAATAAAAAACATTTCGGGGCAAACAGTTACTCTCACGCGCGATAATCTTCCAGGCGGGTTGTATTTTTTTCGCATCACACAAGACAATAAAACAATCACAACAGATAAATTAGTAATCACCGACAATTAACTTGTTTGTCTTAGAGCGTTCCCTGCTTTTCTGAACCCGATAGTTTCTTTTATTCAACCAATCGTTTCTTTCATTCAACTGGTAGTTTCTTTCATTAACCTAATCGTTTCTTTTATTCAACTGATAGTTTCTTTCCTGAAAGCGATTGTTGCTTACGTGAACCCGATAGTTGATTTTATTAACCTGTTCGTTTCTTTTATTAAAGCAATAGTTTCTTTTATGAAACCGATAGTTTACAATCAATGCAACTTTGGCACATAATTTGACATATCTAAGGCAATAAGGTTTGAAAAACCATTTGTCATGGACATTCATATAGGAAACACGATTGAAAAACTACTTCGCCAAAAGCAGATGAGCGTTCGCGAGTTAGCCACTCAGATCAACTACACGCCTCAGGCAGTTCACCGCATCCTGAAGCGGGATTTGATAGACCCTTACTTGCTCGAAGCGATTTCAAAAGCGCTTGACCATAATCTTTTTCAATACGTGTATCTTCCTCCGAAAGAAATCATTCAACAAAACGAAAGCGATGAAATAAAAATCCTCCGCAAAGAAATGGAAGACCTGAAAAAAGAAAATGGCTACCTGAAGGAGATTAATGAATTGCAAAAAAAGAGGAAGAAATAATGCAGCGCGGCAAAGCAGGCGTGCCTATTTCTTAAACACAAAATACACCGCCAGCACCAGAAACACAAATCCCACAAGGTGATTCCATTTCAGCATTTCGTTTTTGAAAAAGATAAGAAGGAATCCTGAGAAAACCACCAGCGTAATCACTTCCTGAATTACTTTTAGCTGAACCAAACTGAATGGGCCGCCATTTCCTTCATAGCCGATTCTGTTTGCAGGCACTTGAAAGAAATATTCAAACAGCGCAATTCCCCAGCAGATGAGAACGATGGTGATAAGCCCAGCGTTTTGAAACCAGTTCAATTCTTTAAACTTTAAATGTCCGTACCAGGCAAGAGTCATGAATGTGTTTGAAAGAATAAGAAACCCGATGGTATAAAATGTTTTCATATTTTTTTGTTTTGGATATGCAAAATTATGAGAATCAGAATTACTCGTAAATTTGTCGCTGATGTATAAATTCATCTTCCGCCCGATTCTTTTTCTTTTCCCTCCCGAAGCCACTCACCATCTCGTTGTTTTTCTTTTGAAAATATCTTTTTGGATTCCCGGAAAATCATGGTTGCTCAAAAGCTTATACTGCGTAAATGATAAGCGGCTGAAAAAAAATCTTTTCGGTATTACATTCGAAAACCCCGTTGGTCTTGCTGCTGGTTTCGACAAGGATGCGAAATTTTTTGACGAAATGGCAACTCTTGGTTTCGGTTTTATTGAAGTGGGAACAGTAACGCCAAAACCCCAGCCGGGAAATGAAAAGCCAAGATTGTTCCGCCTGCCGATGGATGAAGCATTGATAAACCGGATGGGATTTAATAACGATGGAGTGGAAGCAATGGTAGAACGGTTGAAGAAAAGAAAAAACTTTAAATTAATTATCGGAGGAAATATCGGCAAGAACAAAATCACTCCGAATGAAAACGCGCTCACAGATTATGAATACTGCTTTGAAAAACTTTATCACTATGTAAATTTCTTTGTGGTGAATGTTTCTTCTCCAAATACTCCCGGCCTGCGCGAATTGCAGGAGAAAGAACCGCTGAAGAAAATCCTTTCCAGATTAAAGCAGCTCAATGCTCAAAGGGGAAATCCAAAACCAATTCTTTTAAAAATTGCTCCCGACTTAACGAATGAACAACTTGATGATATCATTGAAATCGTCCGCGAAACAAAAATTGATGGCTTGGTTGCCACCAACACAACAATCTCAAGAGACAATCTCACTTCTCACTTCTCACTTCTCACTTCTATCGGTGCCGGAGGTTTAAGCGGCAAGCCGTTGGCAAAACGTTCCACCGAAGTAATAAAATATCTTTCAGATAAAAGCGGCAAGAGTTTTCCTATCATCGCCTCGGGTGGAATTCATTCTGCTGAAGATGCGATTGAAAAATTAAACGCTGGAGCTTCTCTTGTGCAGATTTATACAGGATTTATTTATGAAGGACCATCCCTCGTTAAAAAAATCTGTAAAGGAATATTGAATACGTATTAGTTCCTTAAGATCAAATGGCGAACTTTAAACGAATATTTTTTTGCCTGATGTCTCTTGTCTGTTGCTTGCTGTTTTTTTCTTCCTGCTCTTCTTATTTAAGTATAGAAAAAAGAAAATACAGAGATGGATTTTATGTGGAACAGAACATTTTTCAATCCAAGTCAAAACAAGAAAGTAAGAAAGCTCTATTGAAACAACCTGAAGATTCAGATTTTATTTCTATCAATTCACTTGAAGTTGCTGCAGAGATTAATAGTGGCGACTCAGGTTTGGGAATTATTTCTTCTAATCAGAATCGTAGCAATTCTAAATACTTATATTTCACTACTAAATACTTCTCTGCTGATACTCTTATTAAAAAAGAAAACAAAACAAAGAATGAAGGTCATAAGAATATTGATAAACATCGGAATACTTCAAAGATTCTGGTGTTTTCTTTTGTAACTGCTTTGCTTCTTACTGGAATATTCCTGACATTTTTATTTGACTATGCATTATTTTTTGTTTTGTTTGGATTGACAGCTCTTGTAGTTGCATTGATATATTCTTCATTGAGGAAACTGCCAGATAAAGATCTGCCACCTAAGTTTGATGAAAGAAAAGATACAACAAAAGATAATAGAAAAACTCCTGTTGTAGCTATGATAGGATTTTCTCTTGGACTTTTGTCTTGCGCTTCACTTATTTTTTTCTTTGGAGTAATAACTATTTTTTCCTCTCTTATCGGTGCGCTTTTTTCTGTAGATGCAATTCAGAGAATAAAAAATAATAAAATCAACTATGACGGAATGGGCTTTGCCGTTGCCGGCTTTGTATTAAACATTATATGTATGGTATTCATTTTATACCTGCTAGGGTATTTAGCCTTTTACTATTGAAATAAAAAAGGGTAAGCTTGCTGCAGCGCACCGCTCAACCATTTTATCTTTGCTTCCTTCCGGACCTGGAGAGTTCAACAGGAGCTGGTCGTACAGGGCTTACCCGTGAGCGAAGATAAAATGAATATCGAATAATGAACAAGGAATTTAGAATGGCGAAGTAATGCAATAGAACATTCGAATGTTCGTTATTCAAATGTTCAAATGTTCTGATATTCTATTAACTATTAACTTTGCTCTCCATGAATCTCTCCCTCGTTATCCCTCTTCTCAACGAAGAAGAATCTTTGCAGGAACTGTCTGATTGGATTATGCGCGTTTGTTCCGCACATAATTTTTCTTACGAAGTTCTTTTCGTTGATGACGGCAGCCGTGATGGTTCGTGGAAAAAGATTGAAGAGATTTCATCGCGGAATAATAATGTGAAGGGAATCCGATTCAGAAGAAATTACGGAAAATCTGCTGCATTACAGGTTGGGTTTGAAGTTGCTCAGGGAGATGTGGTTATTACAATGGATGCCGATTTGCAGGATTCGCCCGATGAAATTCCTGAACTATATAAAATGATTACGAAGGATAATTTTGATTTGGTTTCCGGCTGGAAGAAAAAACGCTACGATCCAATTACGAAAACTATTCCTACAAAAATTTTCAACTGGGCAACCCGGAAAATGTCTGGCATACAACTCCATGATTTTAATTGCGGGCTTAAAGCATATAAGAATGAAGTGGTGAAAAATGTTGATGTCTATGGCGAGATGCACCGCTACATTCCGGTTCTTGCTGGATGGGCTGGATTCAGAAAAATAGGTGAAAAAGTTGTTACGCATCAGAAAAGAAAATATGGTACAACGAAATTTGGACTGGAAAGATTCATAAACGGATTTCTTGATTTGCTTTCCATCGGTTTTGTTACAAAGTTCGGTAAACGACCTATGCATTTATTCGGACTGCTTGGCACTATAATTTTCTTTTTCGGATTTGTAGTTGCCTGTTATCTCGCATATCTGAAATTTGGTCTCGGCATTGTGAAAATGACTGACCGCCCGCTTTTCTATTTTGGGTTGCTGGCAATGATTATCGGTACGCAATTATTTCTCACCGGATTCATTTCAGAACTAATTGTTCGCCATTCTCCCGATAAAAACAAATACCAAATAGAAAAGAAGGTCGGATTGTAATCAGAGTAATTCGTGTCTATGAAGTTATCCGAAATAAAATTTGACTGCAGACATTTTAAAGGAGAAATTCCCTGCATTCCCAATAAGTTGCGAGATAAAATTTGTTCTTCCTGTGACGAGTATGAAAAAATAGAAACACGGATTCTGATTATCAAACTCGGAGCGATTGGAGATGTGATACGCTCCACGCCTTTGCTTGTCCGCTTCAAAAAAGATTTTCCATCTCCGCACATTACATGGATTACCCACACACCTGAAATTTTACCGAAAGACTGGATAGATGAAATTTACCGTTTTGATTTTGCTTCTGTATATAAAATTGAGAATACTGAATATGATATTGCTGTAAACCTCGATAAAGATAAGGAATCCTGCATGCTTTTACAGAACGTGAATGCTAAAAGAAAGTTTGGCTTCATCTGGAATAACAATCATACTTCAATTGCAACACCCGATGCAGAGCATAAACTCATCACGGGTGCATTTGATAACATTTCAAAGGAAAACACAAAAAATTACCTGGAAGAAATTTTTGAAATCTGCGATATGAAGTTCAGTAATGAACCGTATCTTTTGAATTTTGATTCTAAACTTGCAGAGAAATTCAAATATATAAAAGAGAAAGCCGGAAAGAAAAAAATTATCGGACTTAATACCGGCTGTGGCAAACGCTGGCAAACCCGCCTCTGGCCCGAAGAGTACTGGATCGAGCTAATTAAAAAATTACAATCAGAAAATTATTTTCCTCTTTTGCTTGGTGGACCCGATGAAGATGTGATGAATAAAAAATATACTGCTTCAACTGGAGCTTTTTACCCCGGCACTTTTTCTTTGCATGAATTTATTGCTCTTTCATCTGTTTGCGATTGTATTCTCACTGCTGTTTCCATGATGATGCACATAGCGATTAGTTTGAAGAAGCCGCTTATTCTTTTCAATAATATTTTCAACAGGCACGAATTTTATTTGTATAACAACGGAGTAATTATAGAGCCGACTTCTGGATGTGATTGCTATTATGGAAACTCCTGCAAGCGCGAAAGGCATTGTATGAAAGATATATCTGTTGAAACTATATTCTCTTCAATCAAAAATCTTGTAAAATGATTTCGGCTGTTTTATTCATCATTTGTCATTCGTCATTCGTCATTTAATGAAGATTGCTTTTCTTTCTCCTTTTTATCCATTCCGAGGTGGAATTGCCCAGTTCAGCGATTCATTGCTTGCCGGTTTGCAGGAAAAGAATGAAGTCAAAACTTTTTCATTTAAAAGACAATACCCCGGATTATTTTTCCCAGGTTCATCGCAATATGTTTTAAAAGATGAATCTCAAAGGTCTGTTCAAACGGAATTTATTCTGGACAGCATTAATCCTTTTACTTATTCTAAAACAGCCAATGAAATTATCAGGTATAATTCCGATCTGTCGTTGATGAGTTACTGGATGCCGTTTTTTGCTCCTTCGCTCGGTTGCGTAGCCCGTCACGTGAGGAAAAAAGGAAAGAAAGTCATTTCGATTTTGCACAACGTGATTCCCCATGAAAAAAGATTTTTTGATTCTACTCTCACAAAATATTTTTTAAAACATAATGATGCGTTTATATTGCTGAATAAAAAGTCAGAAAATGATTTGTTATCAATTTACCCTAAAGCAAAATTTATCACACAACCTCACCCGATATATAATCATTATGGAGAAAAACAAAATCAGGATGAAGCAAAAAGAAAATTAAATATTCCTTTGGAGAAGAAAATTATTCTCTTTTTTGGATTCATCCGCGATTACAAAGGGCTTGACCTTCTGATTGATGCCGTTTCTAAACTCAGCGATGAATATGTGCTTCTGATTGCCGGGGAAGTGTATGGTTCGTTTGAAAAATATAATCAGCAGATAGAAAAACTTGGAATTCAAAAAAAAGTTTCTCTGCACGCCCGCTATATTGCAAATAGTGAAGTGCCCTTATTTTTTTCTGCAGCGGATGTTTGTGTCCTGCCCTACAAATCGGCCACGCAAAGCGGCATAACTTCTATCGCCTATCATTTTGAATTACCGCTTATCGCAACAAATATTGGCGGATTGAAAGAAACCATCTACCATAATAAGACAGGCATAATTATTGACTTGCCTGATTCAATGCTAATTGCAGAGGCGATTAAAAATTATTTCTTGCAGAATTTGAAATCTAAATTCCAGGACGAAATAAAATTGCTGAAAAATCAATTATCGTGGAGTAATTTGGCAAATGCAATAATAGAGTTCAGTAAATCGTTATAGGTAAAAACAAAACAATCTCCCTTTTCTTCGTATCTTCGTTTAATATGTTTCGAATAATTTTTTTATCTATAGTTTGTCTGGCTTGCTCAAGCAATATTTTTTCTCAGCCATCTCTTAACCAAATGGATGCTAAAGGAAAAAAGCAAGGTAAGTGGATAAAAAAAGATGCAAATGGCAGGCCCATTTATGAGGGAACCTTCAAAGACGACAAACCGGTTGGCGAATTCAAATATTATTATGATACCGGAGAATTAAAGTCTGACATGATGTTTTCTGAAAATAGCAGTGTCTGCAGAACAAAACATTACTTCCCTGAGGGCATATTAATGGCTGAAGGAAAATACGTTAATGAAAAACGAGACAGTATCTGGAAATTCTATAATGCACCTAATGCCTTGATTTCGGAAGAAACATATATGAATGGAAAAAAGAACGGAGTAGAAAAAAATTACAGTCCGCAAGGAATAGTAATTGAAGAAAAAAATTGGAAGGATAGTGTTCAGCATGGAGCATTCAAAAAATATTATGAGGATGGCAGTGTGCAGGAAGAAGGAGTTTACAATACAGGATTTCTTGAAGGAGAAGTTAAGTTTTATTTTCCCGGAGGAAAAATCGCCATGACTGGAATGTATCAGCATTCACTAAAGCATGGAAAATGGGTGCAATACAATAACAAAGGTCAGGTTGAACTTGTAGAAAATTATAATCTTGGTGATTTGTACGGATATTACGCAGAGTGGTATGAAAAAGACGGCACTCCAAAACTGAAAGGAGAATACAAGCAAGGGAAAAAGAATAATAAGTGGACGTATTTTGATGAGAAAGGAAAACTGGAAAAAGATTCAACATTTTTTGTTGGCTATATTAATGGAATGTGCACGGAATATTATTCAGATGGAAAGAAAAAAAATGAAACTAATTATTACCTCAGTCATCCTACTGGAAAAAGGATGGAATGGGACGAAAATGGCAATGTGATTAAAGAAGAAAATTATAAATCAATTGATGAGATCAAAAAGCAAATGATTCAAGAAGAAAAAGAAAAAAAGAAAAAGCGGGAAGAATGAAAAAGGGCAGAGTGTTGGTTGCAATGAGCGGAGGAATTGATAGCTCCATGGCTGCGCTTTTTCTTCACGAGCAGGGATATGAAGTGATTGGTATCACAATGAAAACATGGGACTATGCTTCTGCCGGTGGTTCAAAAAAAGAAACCGGCTGTTGCAGTCTCGATTCAATCAATGACGCAAGAACAATATCTGTTACTTATGGATTTCCGCATTATGTTTTGGATTTGAGAGAAGAATTTGGCGAATCCATCATTAATAATTTTGTAGAAGAATATCTGGCTGGCAGAACACCAAATCCCTGCGTGCTTTGCAACACCTATATTAAATGGGATGCGCTTCTCAGACGAGCTGATCAATTGAATTGCGAATTTATTGCGACTGGGCACTATGCCCGTACCCGCTATGAACATGGAAGATATATTTTGTCAAAAGGATTAGATGATACAAAAGATCAGTCGTATGTTCTTTGGGGATTATCTCAGGAAAGTTTGAAGAGAACCATTTTCCCGCTGGCAAATCTTACAAAGAAAGATGTCAGAAAAATTGCGATTGAAAAAGGTTTTCCGGAACTGGCTAATAAAAGCGAGAGTTATGAAATTTGCTTCATTCCCGATAACGACTACCGCGGGTTTTTAAGAAGAAAAGTTGCAGACATTGACAGAAGAGCCGGTGAAGGTGATTTTATTTTTGCTGATGGAACAGTTGTCGGAAAACACAAAGGATATCCGTTTTATACTATCGGACAGCGAAAAGGCTTGGAGATTGCTGTTGGAGAGCCCATGTATGTTACAAAAATAAATCCTGATACAAATACAGTTACTTTAGGTACTATTGAAGATGTGAAAGAACAGAAGATGACAGTAAAAAAAATAAATTTGATTAAGTATGACCGTCTGCCTGAAAATTTTCAAGCACTCACGAGAATCCGCCATAAAGATTCCGGAAAGATGAGCACAGCCAATCAGGTGGAAAATGATTCGGTAGAAGTCTTCTTTCATGAAAAAATTTCAGCCATTGCTCCCGGTCAGTCGGCAGTTTTTTATGATGGAGAAGATGTAGTCGGAGGAGGAATTATTGAAAAAGCAATTGAATGAAAAAAAATACGAACATATTTCTTTTTTTAGTTTTGGTTAGTGCAATAATTTTTTCCTGCAAAAAAGACAAACCGGTTGATGAGCCGGTAAATTTTGGTTACAATTATTTCCCCGAAGAAATTGGCAGGTATGTAATTTATCTGGTGGATTCTATGTGGCATGACAAGAATAACTTTGATACTACAATTCATTACCAGTTAATGGAAAAGATTACTGCAATCGCTCCTGATAATTCCGGAAGACCTACATTGAGAATCGAACGTTACTATAAATACTATAATCCAACTGTTCCGTATGATGCAATGAACTGGTCGGCACCGAGAGTTTGGACAGCAAATAAAACGCAAACAACTCTTGAGAAAAAAGAAGAAAACATCACGTATCTGAAACTTATTTTCCCTGTTCGTGAGGGAAAACTGTGGAATGGAAATGTTTATAATATTTTAGGAGAAAGAGATTACGAAATAGAATCTGCAGATAACCCTCTTACGATTAACAATATTTATTTTGATTCTGTTGCTGTGATTAAACAATTCGAGGAAATTAATCTTGTGAAATTTCAGGTGGAGAAAGAAAAATTTGCTCGCAATGTTGGTTTGATCTACAAGCAGAAAGATAGTTTGAGTCTTCAGCAGCACGATGCAAATGATAATCCTCCTTTTGATGATACAGTCGGCTATAAATACATTCAAAAAATAATTTCATATGGAAAATAAAATTACCCGCAGCAAGCTTTATGCTTTTTTATTTTTATCTCTTGTCTTCTGCCTTTTTACTTCTGACTTATTTTCCCAGTACACCAAATACTGGATTCAGTTTACAGATAAAATCGGAACGCCTTATACAACTTCCAACCCATCAGCATTTCTTTCTGCCAGATCTATTCAGCGCAGGATCAATCAGGGAATTGCTGTTGTTCAGAATGATTTGCCTATAACCCCTTCTTACATTAACAGTGTTACAGCCGTTCCCAACGTAACTCTAATCAACCGCTCAAAGTGGTTTAACGCCATTACTATTTATACGGCTGATACAAATGCGCTCAACACGATAAACAATTTTTCGTTCGTTTTGAACACAAAACCGGTTCAGCGTTATGGCAGGAAATTTGGAATTGAAGAAAATCCTTCTCCCTTTACTTCAACACTTAAAAATGGAAATCCAATACCTGCACAATACAATTATGGACCTTCTTACAACCAGATTAATATGATTGGCGGAGTTTGCCTGCATAACCAGGGATTTCACGGAGAAGGAATGGTCATTGCAATTCTTGATGCCGGGTTTTACAAAGCAGATTCTCTTTCTGTTTTTGATTCTCTCCGTCTGAACAATCAGATTCTTGGCACATGGGATTTTGTGGACAATGATACAATGGTCTACGATGCGCATCCGCATGGCTCGTGGGTGCTTTCTACATTAGGCGGAAATCTTCCCGGGCAAATTGTCGGCACCGCTCCGAAAGCCAACTACTGGCTCTTTCGCACTGAGCAGGCAGCAACCGAATATGTGATTGAAGAAGACAACTGGGTTTCAGGTGCTGAGTATGCTGATAGCGTTGGCGCAGATGTTTTATCTACTTCGCTTGGCTATACAGAATTTGATGACACCACGCAAAATCATACCTATGCCGATATGGATGGAAACACTGCGCGAATATCTATCGGCACTGACATGGCGGTGAGCAAAGGAATGTTTGCCGTTTGCAGCGCTGGAAATTCCGGCTGGTCTGCATGGCATTTTATTGGCGCTCCTGCTGATGCCGACAGCGTGCTTGCAGTGGGCGCAGTAGATTCATTGAAGAATTATGCCGGCTTTAGTTCTACAGGTCCGTCCTTTGACGGCAGAGTGAAACCCAATGTAGCCGCGCAGGGACAAGATGCGGTGGTGTCTGATCTTGCAACCGGAATTACTTATTTAAGCGGAACATCTTTTTCTGGTCCTATCACTGCCGGAGTGGTTGCCTGTTTATGGCAGGCGCATCCCACAGCAACCAACATGCAACTCTTTAACGCTATTGAACAGACAGCAAGCCAATACAACAACCCCGATTCATTGCTTGGCTATGGCATTTCTGATTTCTGTGCAGCAAATAATGCTCTTGGAGTTTTTGATAATGCCTCTTCTTCGCTGGAAATATTTAATGTTTACCCTAATCCGTTTCAAACAAACATTTCATTTTTAGTTCAAGGAACACATTCTAATATTCAAAGTTTACAAATAGACAATCTTTTGGGAGAAAAGGTTTTTCAAACAACGCTGAATTCTAAACAAGGAAACCTGAATTTATCTTTTTTGCCGCGTGGAGTTTATGTGTTGAGTGTAAAAGCAGAAGGAAGGAGTTATTCGTCAAAACTTGTGAAATATTAAAATAAGAATGTGGGCGCGCCCCTCGGAATTCCCCCTCAGCAAATGTTTCATCCCGTCTTTAGCGGGAGGGGGACACAGGGGGTTGTTGTTAAACGGGGAATGTCCTCGGGTCACGCTTTCCGTTCCAATCTTTGCGCATTGTCAGTTCGAGTAGCCGAAGGCGTATCGAGAACGCGCAAAGGATTTCCACTGCAATCGTTCGCGCAAACTCTCCCCCTTAATAAAGGGGGCGCACACGAAGTGGCGGGGGATGTTTGAAGAGGGATTAAGGGGGGATGTCTTGGGAGAAGGGACAAAGGGAAGGGGCAACCATGCGCCTGAAAATATATCCGAAATAATTTCGCAGTCACATAATTATTACCTACGTTTGTTCTATCATTTATGCAATGTCTACTCTCAAAAAATACCTGCTCGTAGTTTTCCTCGCCTCTTCTCCCTTTTGCTTTTCTCAAAACCCCGATATAAAACGTACTTACCATTGGTATTTTGGAAATGGTGCAGGAATAGATTTTAGCAGCGGAACAGCTGTTGCAGATACAAATGGCAAGTTGCATACTTACGAAGGATGCACTGTAATATCTGATACCGCAGGCAATCTTTTATTTTATACCGATGGCGATACAGTTTGGAATAAAAACCACCAGTCAATGCCCAATGGTACTGGCTTGATGGGATGCGGAAATTATGGAAGTACTGCTCAAGCGGCTTTAATTGTTCCTCATCCAGAAAATGATTCTTTATTTTACATTTTCACAAATGATTGTTGGAATAATAATGGTGCTGATGGATTCAGATATACTATAATAAACATAAAACTAAATTCTGGGTTAGGAGATGTGATTTCTAAAAATAATTTATTGTTTGCTCCAAGCATGGAATGTGTTGCAGCCACAAAAGGTGCTGATGGAAAAAGTGTGTGGATATTAACCCACGAATACAACACAAGCAATTTTTTATCTTATAAACTTGATAGTACAGGATTAAATATTACACCAATGATTTCTTCAATAGGAGTACCCTATACTGATTTAACGGCAGCAATAAAAATTTCTCCTAATGGTAAAAAATTAGCTTCATATAGTATAAATGGCATTACTTGTTTAAACGAATTATATGATTTTGATAATAATACTGGTTTGGTAAGTAATAGAATTGGCTTATATACCTTGTATTGTGGATTCTACCCTTGTTTTTCTCCTGACAACTCAAAGTTATATTTTACTTTTGGTAGCAATTATATTTCTCAATTTTGTTTGACGGGGAATAATGATTCTGTATCAATTAGTAACACATGGAATGTTATTATTAATAATCCTGATAGTTTAGAAGATTATGGTCAATTATCAATTGGACCAGATAGAAAAATATATATTGCCACTCTTTGGCAAGACTCTATTAGCATAATAAATCAACCCAATAAATATGGTTATCTTTCGGATGTTTTATCAAAAGTTATTTCATTGGAAGGCAAAGAGTGTGAATTAGGAATTCCTAATTTTATTGATGATTATTTTTATGATTCCACGCTTACTGCTGCGAATTGCGATTCTATAATTGGAATTTTTGAAAATACAAATTCGCTGCCATTTTTCATTTATCCCAATCCGGCAAGTCAAACAATATTTTTATACAGTGCTATTTCTTATTCCACAAATATTACACTAAAGATTTATAACTTACTTGGAACCTTGATAGCAGAACAAATCAATTATTCTTCCTTCGATGGAATAAGTATTTCTGACATTTCCAATGGTATTTACATAATTAAAATAGAAACTTCAACTAATGTATATTCTCAAAAACTAATTATTAACAATTAAAAACCAATAATTATGAAGAACACAATCAGACTGGCAATGAATATTGCAGTTGCAATATTTTGCCTCAGCAGCAAATTCACTTTTGCACAATGGAATCTGGCGCTTTTTCCAGATTACCGCACAGTTAATATTACTAGTGTAGGTATTGGACAATTTACTGTTGCAAATCGTCCACTTGCAGCACTACACGTTAATACAAATTTAACTCCAATTGATCCCAATTTCACCCGAGGCGAAGTCTTCCGCACCGATTGCCCAGCCAGCACCGCTGTTAATTTTATCACTGCATGGAGAATGTTCAATGGCGGCAATGCAAGAGGAATGATCTTCAACTGGGGCTTTAATCCCGTTGTGGTAGATAGAAATAATTTTTCTATTCAAGCCACAGGTGGCGATATGACCTTTCACACAGGCACACTCAACGCACAAGGCATTGCCTTAGAGCGCATGCGTATTCTTGCATCCAATGGCAATGTAGGCATTGGCACAGCCAACCCATTAGTTCAATTAGATGTGAACGGCTCGGTGAATGTAAAAAATGTTGCCCTGCCCGCTGTGTCGGGGTATCATATTGATACCGCTATTGTACTTGCTAATTACGGAATTCCTACAAATATTTTTGTCGGACCCGGTGCCGGAGCAAACAATGTGCCTCCGTCAACAGGAACGTATAATACTTTTTGTGGCTATAATGCCGGAGTAAATAATAAATTCGGGAATGATAATGTTATTCTCGGGAGCGGCAGCGCAGGGTATAACAGCGGGGTGTTCGCTGCGGATGATAGAAATATTTATATTGGCTTTAATGCCGCTTATACCACCCGCGGAAACGATAATGTTATTATTGGAGCAAATGCTAATTCCACCTATATTATTAATAATGCTGCTGCCATAGGTTCCAATGCCTACGTAACGCAGGATAACTCCTTAGTGCTCGGCAGCATTAATGGAATCAATGGCGCAATAGCCGATACAAAAGTGGGCATCGGCATCACCGCTCCAACCGCTCCGCTTGAAATTAATGCCGTCAGCGTCAATGCCAGCGGACTAAAGTTCACGCAACTTACATCTGCTTTTACTCCGGTTACTACAGCAACTAAATATTTAAGCGTTGACGGAACAGGCAATGTGATCTTAGTAAATGATGGCGGAGGAGTCGGAGGTAGTGGAGATGTAGTTGCCTGCACTTCACTTTCTGCTGCTGATCTGAATTTTGTTACTAAATGGACAAATACTTCTCCGAAAGAAATATGCAAGAGCCAGATTTTTGATAACGGAACCAATGTGGGAATAGGCACTACAACACCACTTTCTAAATTTCAAGTAACTTCTAATGGTAATTATTTTATGGGAGGGCAATTGACAGGAGGAACTGCACATAATGCAACTTTTGGATTAGATTATGCTGGCAGTGTGGCGTTTGTGAAAAACGGATCTCCTGCAAACACATCTGATTGGCTGGTAACTATTGGGCATGAAATTAACGGTACTGGCTCAATAAAAATATGGGATAATGGCGTTTATCCGATACTTTTATCTACTGCGTATTCAAGCGCTGTCAATGTAGGCAACACGCTTGGATTTGGAATCGGAACAGGACCTGCCGCTGACACCAGAACTCACATTAGAGGAACAGGCAATCCTGCCTCAAACACATATGCTTTGAAAGTTGATAATGCATGGCAAAATCCGCTTTTCTATGTGAGAGATGATGGTAAAGTGGGCATTGGAGTAGACCCTGTGTCCTCTTCATATATTCTAACTATCAGCGGCACTGCATTTTCAACCGCAACGGGTGTCTTGATGTCCGATGCAGCAATTAAAATAAATATTGATTCTATTGCAAACGCCCTTGCAATTATTACGCAACTAAAACCGCATAGCTATAATTTTAATACTGTAAACTATCCGTATATGAATTTACCATTGGGCAAACAATATGGACTTATTGGTCAGGAAGTAGAATCCGTTTTGTCCGATATTGTAAGTAATAATATTTATCCTGCGGTAAAAGATTCATTGGGAAACATAGTAGTTCCACCAACAAATTACAAAGGACTCAATTACACTGCCCTGATTCCTATTCTTATTCAAGGAATGAAAGAACAGCAGCAAACAATACAAAGTTTGCAGTCGGCAGTGGGCAGTTTGAAGTCAATCGTCAGCGAATGCTGCAGCACAAATGTAAAAACAACCAATCAACCATTCAACCAATCAACCATTACACTTTCTCTTCCCGATGCACCCGTTTTAGGAGATGCCCGACCAAATCCTAATTCCGGTTATGCCGAAATCCCCTACTACCTTCCCGAATTTCTCCCTTCTCCTGCAGGAGAAGGGTCGGGGATGAGGTCGGGTGGGGCTTCTATCATCTTCACCGACATGCTCGGCAGAACCATGCAGGAAAAAATTCTTACAGCAGGCTACGGCATCATCGGCATTGACACCAACGACTTGCCAAGCGGAACATATACCTACACCATGCTCCTGAACGGAAAAACCCTCGATACAAAAACAATGATTAAGACAAAATAAACACTCTCCCCATTGGGGGAGAGATGGAGAGGGGGTAAAGCAACAGGCAAAACAAAAGCCCGGCAAAAAATTGTCGGGCTTTTCCTTTTCATACTTCGATGAAATAATGCAATTTTTAAGGTTTGCAGGCAATCTCACCTCTCCGAAAGGAGTCCTTCGGACAACTTATAGCAATCTATCATTAACTTATGGCAATCTATCTTAAACTTATTACAATCTATGCTCAACTATAAGCAATCTATCTTCTCCGAAAGGAGTCCTTCGGACAACTTATTGCAATCTATTCTTAACTATTTGCAATCTGTTTTAAACTTATGACAATCTCATATCAACTTATGGCAGTCTATCCTAAACTATAAGAAAACTATCTTCAACTTATTGCAATCTATTCTTAACTATTTGCAATCTGTTCTAAACTTATTATAATCCATACTCAACTATAAGAAATCTAACCTTATCAAAAGGCTATGAGTGTCTGTTCAATCCTAACGAAAACTTTCAACACAATCATAATGGCATTGTTATTGTTTTATCTGCACAAAACAATAAAAAACCAACTGACATGAACTCACAACAAGAAGCCCGTTTCAACATGTTTGGAACTGTAGCAAAAGTAGGAACCGACAATTCCACATTCATCGCCACCATCCCCGAATTACAAAATGGCTTCAACACAAATCAAACTGTCATCGCCACCCTCTCAGGTCTCGCCTCCCTTCAGGCGCAGGTCATCAACGGAATAGCCATAGATAAAAAAGACCTCAAAAAAGTAATGGCAACCTTTGCCTTCAACTATTCCGGTCCCGGCAGAGCATGGGCGGCAAAACTCGGCAACGATGAAATCTTTCAAGCCCTCAACATTTCAATATCTAAAATCAGAGAAACTCTAGACGGACTTGCCGCTCCCATAGCGCAAAATATGTATAACATCAGTAACGCAAACGCAGCCACACTCATTCCCTTCGGTCTCACTGCCGCCATGCTGGGCGAACTACTCGCCTCCATCAACGATTACACAGCCATCGTTCCCCTCACAGGCGGAGCCATAAATAACCGTCAAACCTATACCCAAAATATTGATGACGTAATTAAAAAACACCTGCTCTTTCTCGAACGCCAGTTAGATAGCTTAGTAGTTGCACAGTCCAATGCCAATCCCGATTTCGTCTCCACCTACAAAAACTCCCGCGAAATAATTGACCCGCCCAAGCACTCCACCACCTTCAAAATCCTCGTCCTCGAACAAACCGCAACACCCAGAACCACCCAGCCCGCTCCCATCGAAGGCGCAAAAGTTCAGGCGGTAAACACGGCTAAAGTTGCCTTCACCGATGCCAGCGGAAATACCGAACTCAAAGAATTCCGCAAAGGCATCTATTCAATCCTCGTCACCTCACCCAACCACACACCCGTTCAGCAAGACAATATTTCCATCGGCTTGGGGCAAACAAAAACCCTCACCTTCTCGCTTCCGCTTCTAACGCCACCGCCACCTCAGCCGGCATGAGGACTAATAACTTTTAAGAACCAATTCCTTATCACAAAAAGAATATTCCTCCTTGTTGTAATTCGAGCAGACGATTACCAATTTTTCTTTTGCATACTGAGCAATCAAATCCTGATACCACTTCACCCCGCTTTCATCCAGATTAGTGGTCGGCTCATCCAGCAGAAGCAGAGGCGTGTCAGATAAAATTGCCAGCGCAAGTTTTGCCCGTTGTTTCATCCCCGAAGAAAAATTTCTGATTTGTTTTTCTGCCGATGATTGTAATCCTGAAAGTTCAATTATTTTCTCTTCCTCGTCCCTCGTCCCTTGTCCCTCGTCACTCGTAAGAAATCTTTTAAACTTCCCCTGAAACTTCACTGCTTCTTTCCATGTCATTTCTTCGGGTAATTCCAAATAAGGAGCAGCATATGAAATATTTTTGAAAAGAAACTCTTGCTGTTGGTTGTTCACTTCTGACTTCTGACTTCTGACTTCTGACTTAATTTCTCCTTCGCTCTGGCTCAAGCTTCCTGCAATTATTTGCAGCAAAGTTGATTTGCCCGTCCCGTTTGTTCCCAGAATGGAATATTTATTTCGTGAAAAAAATTCATAACTCACATTCCTGAATATCCATTCCCTGTTAAAGCGTTTGCCGATATTTTCTAAAACAATTTTCATAATGTTGTTCGGATAACTAATCTTTTCGAATTTACGAATAACAGCCAAAGCGCTCATTCGTAGATTCGTTTTTATTCGTTATCCGTACCATTCAATCAGTAGATTTTTTGTTGAATATAATATATCCGAAGTGAAAAAGAAAAGTAAACGGTTGCACTTCTTCGTGATAATAATTTACGCTGAAACTGATGGGTCCGATGGGAGTATGTCCAACAAGAGCAGCGGTTCCTATGAAATATCTTCGGAGGAAAGGGGTAGAATATTTATTGGTTGCCGGATCAATTTCCTGATACGGTTGGTAAGCATATGCCTCAATTCGCAAATCAAACCGGTTCTTAATAGTAATAATGTTTTTTAATCCAAACGCAGCATAGGTATGCGCACGGAAATTCTTCTGGAACAATGTTTTGCTTTCTGCCAGTGGCTGAAAGACCGGAGAAGCAAGAATACTTGCCGTATAGTTATTGAAGAATGTCTGGTTGGAATAATTCCCTTCAAAATAAATTCCCATTCTTAATGTTCCTCTTTGCTTGTAGTATTTATCCCAGATTAATTTCAATTGAACCCATTCATGAATTTTCCGGGAAGGCAATAGATTGGAAGTAGAGCCAGGAGCAGTATATTCTTCACCCTGCATAAACCGGGTTTTGAATCCAAGGTAAGTTCCCTGCGTAGCATATTGTTTTCTGTTCAGCGTATTTCGTTCAAACAAAAGATGTGCTGTAACCATATCAAAATTGGTAACATCAGGAGTGTCTTTTTGTGTAAAGAATTCTAATTGATAGTATTCATCTTTTGTAGAGGCAATTCCTCCTCCCAGAATTAATTTGTCTTTGTTGGTTACCGGCATGGCAATATTCAGGTAGGCGTGCTGATCTTTCTGAATAAGGTAAGCGGGCTTCACATCTTCAAAAAATAAATTGCTGCTTTTGTAAAAATCCCAACGGTTGAAAGCAAGTTCCGGCTCTATGTAAAAAGGAACGTTGAACGGGAAATCAAACCGTGCGCTTGTTTGAGCAGAAGTATAAAGTTTTCCAAAGTATCCGTTTCCCATCAGTCGTATTCCGATGTTGCCCAGATATTTATATTCAAAACCGGCAAACACTTCAGAGATAGGGCGGTTGGAAACATTGCCACCCATTTCGGCTACAATATCTTTTTCCTTTTTTACTTTTAATAGAAGGTCATAATTTCCGTTCTGCGGATTGAATTTTGCCTTCGGATAAATCTGTTTGATCTTATCATCTTCCACCAGCCGGAAATAAGCAGGTTTGAATTTATTCAGCGGTATTGTTTTTCCGCGTTTGCGCAAAACGTTTCTCACATAATTTGCCTGCCTCTTTTTCAGCCCTTGAATATTTATATCGCCAAAAACCAATGGAGGTTTTTTTGCAGCGAACGATTTTCTCTTTTCAGTGAGTTCAGTTGGATTTGTTCTTCTTTCAATCCTTTTTTTAATTAATTCAATTTGCCTCATGGTTGCTGCATAGCCGCTGTCAATCTCCGCTTTTGGATTTCCAAAATCAAAGGTGGAAGAGTTCACCACGGGCTCGATGAGAATTCCGTTTTCGCATTGCATATCAAACGTGGCGCGGTTGATGAGCATCGCTCTTAACTGAGAGAGCAGGTTATCTTCATCTGGGGAAACAACGGTTCCGGAAACATTGCTTCCTATGATAATGTCAGGAAAACAATGCTTATACATGATGTCTGAAGGAAAATTATTATAAATACCTCCGTCAAAAAGAAGTTTTCCATCCACTTTGATTGGTTTTAAATAAAAAGGGTAAGAAAGAGATGCGCGCACTGCTTCTGCTAAATCTCCGCTTTGAAAAACGACAGTGCTTTTTGATTCAATATCAGCAGCCACACACTGGAAAGGAATGAAAAGAGAATCGAAATTATAGTTGGCAGCAGCTGCAGAAGAAGCAAATCCTTCCATCAACGCAAAATCTATCGTGGCAGGATTTACAATATTGGTCGGAAGATTTGTTTCAAAAGTTGTGTCAAGCGCTAACTTCAGCGAAATCCATGAAGCATTATCGTCTTTCTTTTTGAAGTAGTAAACATATTTTTTATCAACGTTGCCATAAACCTGATTGTTGAAATCATCCGTCTGAACATACTCTTCCATCTGTTTTGGGGTATAGCCAATTGCATACATGGCTCCGACAAATGCGCCAATAGAGGTTCCGCTGATATAATCAATGGGAATATTATTTTCTTCCAGCGCTTTCAGAACTCCGATGTGCGCAAGTCCGCTCGCGCCTCCACCGCTGAGAACTACACCGACCTTTTGGGCAAGCGCCCATCCCCAACCCTTCCCAAAGGGAAGGGAGAATAATAGTGTGATGAATAATATTTTTTTTATTTGGCTCAACTTAATGGGGATAAAAGACTGTGCGAATATACAAATAACGTATGCTGAAAATGGTTATTGCCGTATTGTATAATTTGTTTTGTCTCCCTCTCCTTTGGAGAGGGACGGGGAGAGGCCACTAAAGATTTTTCAGCAGACGTTCAAAGTAGGAGGGAGCATACAGCAGGCGTGAACCATACCATGAAAACATTTCCCCATCTACGAGCACAACTTTTGCTTGTTGGAAATGAGTTTGGAATTCAGTTACGTGTTTTTTCCTGAACGGATAGGGTTCGGAAGAAAGAAAAATTAAATTCGGATTCAATTTCTGAATTTCCTCATAGGAGATTTCAGGATATCTTGATTTTGAAATTACATTTTCAAATCCGCAAATTTCAAGAAGATGGCTGATGAAGGTGTCTTTCCCCGCAACTATATATGGTTTTCTCCAGATTAGATAAAGAACTTTATTCGTGATACGGGTGAGATGAGATGTTGCAAGTTTGAAATGCGAGAATTGTTCGCGAATATTATTCTGAATTTCCAACGCCCTTTTTTCCTTGCCGGTAATCGTTCCGACTTCATCAATCATCTTCAGCGCTTCTTCCAGATTTTTTATGTCACTCATCCATACGGGATACTGTTTCATCAACTCCTGAATCTGATTTTTTTCATTCTCTTCCTTATTGCCGATTATTAAATCGGGCTTCAACTCTTTTATCTTTTCCAGATTCAGTTTTTTTGTTCCGCCAATATTTATTTTCGTTTCGAGCCAGTGTTGCGGATGAACGCAATACTTTGTGATGCCGATGATTTCTTCGTCCAATCCTAAATCGAAGAGTAATTCTGTTTGTGAGGGGACAATAGAGACGATTCTCTTTGGAATTTCTGGAAGAAAAATTGTATTTCCTAACTGGTCGGTAAAAATCATAAATGTTTGATGGTTAAGGGTTGATGGTTGATGTAAATCCATTAACCATCATACATCATACATTATCCATTGACCTTCTTATGGTCTGCGAGAAATTGTGCAAGTCCATTATCTGTGAGCGGATGTTTGAGTAATCCAAGAATTGCGCTGAGCGGACAGGTTGCAACATCAGCTCCCACTTCAGCGCATTTGATAATATGCATCACGTGCCGTATGCTCGCTGCAAGGATTTGTGTTTTGTATCCATAGTTATCGTAAATCAACCGCATTTGTGCGATTAGTTCAACTCCATCGTAGCCAACATCATCCAATCTTCCTATGAAAGGCGAAACATACGTGGCACCTGCTTTTGCAGCAAGAAGTGACTGACCTGCGGTGAACACCAATGTGCAGTTGGTTTTTATTCCTTTATTTGAAAAATGTTTGAGCGCTTTCACTCCGTCTTTTATCATCGGCACTTTCACCACAATTTGTTTATGAAGTTTTGCAAGCGCTTCTCCTTCTTTGATAATGCCGGCAAAATCGGTGGCGATAACTTCTGCGCTCACATCTCCGGTAACAGCATTGCAGATATCTACATAATGTTTGAGAATATTTTTATCTCCT
This sequence comes from Bacteroidota bacterium, assembly GCA_016213405.1. Taxonomy (NCBI): domain Bacteria; kingdom Pseudomonadati; phylum Bacteroidota; species Bacteroidota bacterium. The sequence goes on along the minus strand of JACRAM010000118.1, from coordinate 8,124 downwards.
TTGATTCCCTCTTTTGCCATAAGCGAAGGATTGGTAGTTACTCCATCAAGCACTCCGAGCGCCTGGGCTTCTTTTATTTGTTCGAGATTGGCGGTGTCTATGAAGAATTTCATTTGAGTAGGAATTATTTTGATTAAGCGAACTTATATATTATCAGCAATGCTGAATTAACAATTAACGAACAAACTCATAACGTATACCTCGCACTTGCAGCCACACTCTGTTCAGCAAATTCTCCTTTCAAATATTTAAAGTAACCTGCAATGGCAATCATTGCCGCGTTGTCTGTGCAGTATTCAAAAGGAGGAATGTAAGTGTTCCAGCTAAGTTGTTTTCCAGTTTCGGTAAGTGCATTTCTTAATCCTGAGTTTGCAGATACTCCGCCAGCTATGGCAATCTCTTTTATTTTAGTTTGCTTTGAAGCAGCAATTAATTTATCGAGAAGGATTTTTATGATGGTGTGCTGAATGGAAGCGCACACATCATTCATGTTTTCCTGAATGAAATTTTTATTTTCTTTTTCTTTGTCACGAATGAAATATAAAACGGCTGTCTTCAATCCGCTGAAAGAAAAATTTAATCCTTCTGCTTTGGGCTCAGGAAATTTAAATGCATTTGGATTTCCTTCTTGAGCATATTGATCAATCAGCGGACCGCCAGGGTAGGGAAGTCCCAGAATTTTTGCTGCCTTGTCAAATGCTTCGCCTGCGGCATCATCCACGGTTTCGCCAATCACTTCCATATCCAGATAATCTTTTGCCAGAACAATTTGCGTGTGGCCGCCAGAAACCGTTAAACATAAAAAAGGAAATTTTGGATTTTCCCCATGCCCTCTTACATCTTCCTTGCGAATGAAATGAGCTAATACATGCGCCTGCATGTGATTTACTTCAATCAGAGGAATATTTAATGCAAGCGACATTGCTTTTGCAAAAGATGAACCAACGAGCAAAGAGCCAATCAAACCGGGGCCTCTGGTGAATGCAATCACATCAATCTCTTCTTTTTTTATTCCGGCTTGTTTCAGCGCTTCCTCAACAACCGGAACAATATTTTTCTGATGCGCACGGGAAGCAAGTTCAGGAACCACGCCACCATACAACTCATGAATCTTCTGGCTTGCAATCAGGTTGGCAAGAACATTGGTATTCCTTGTAACAGAGGCAGAAGTTTCATCACAGGATGATTCAATACCGAGAATTATGATAGGCTTGCCACTCAATTTATTAAAAAGTTAATGTTTGTTAAACACTGTTTCCAATAGTCATTCATTCTTTTTATCATTCGTATATTCGTGACAATTCATGGTAAGTAAAGGTATCAAAAAAGGTTTTCGCATTCTGCTGTACATACTCGCGGTGCTGATTGTTTTGCCGGTGAGCGCATATTTTTCTTTGCAAAGTCCGGGAGTTCAGACATGGCTCACGAACAGAATTGCAGGATATTTTTCAAACAAATGGGGAACAGTAGTAAGAATTGATGGAGTTGATATTGAATTCTTCACCAAGTTGGTTCTGAAAGGAGTATATGTGGAGGACTTGCATAAAGATACTTTGCTCTATGCAGAAAAACTGAAAGCCGATATCGGAATATTTGACAGAGACAGCAGCACCGTTTTTATCAGTGATTTGATTTTACAAAATGCAACGGTGAAATTGAAAAAATATAATGGAGATTCTGTCCATAACTTTCAGTTTATTGTAGATGAGTTTACTTCTAAAGATACAACTCTGCCAACTGACAGCACAAAATGGCATATTGGCATTGGGGGGCTGACGCTGGATGATATTCGTTTTGCATATAAAATAGAAAGTGATACCAGCCATTTGAAAGGAATTAATTTCTCAGATGTCCTCGTCAGTTCAGTCATCGGAAAGGTTTCTGATATAAAGTTTGATGATGATACTATCCGATGCGTTGTTGAAAATTTTTCTCTTCTTGAGAAGAGCGGATTTCTCCTTAAAGAGTTTTATGCCAAAGCTAGTGTGAGCCCTGTTGATTTGAAAGTGGATGAATTCAAAGCATTCACAAATAATTCTCAGGTAATTGCCAGTATCTTTTTCAAGTACAAAACGTATGACGACTTCAATGATTTTGTGAATAAAGTGAAAATGAAGGCTCAGTTCAAGAGTTCAAATATTGAGATGGCAGATATTGCATATTTTTCGGATGAACTTTATGGAATTAAGAGAAGAGTTTTTCTCAACGGAGATGTAAGCGGCAAAGTGAGCGATTTGAAAGGAAAAAATATTCTGCTGGTGATTGGAGACGAAACAAGCTTCATGGGCAATTTTGATATGACTGGTTTGCCCGACATTAACCAGACCTTCATGAGTTTTGACGCAAAGGAACTGCGTACATCCAAAAAAGGAATTGAACAGATTCCTCTTCCTCCTTTCAATGAAAATAATTCGATTGTGCTCCCCGATAATATTTCTCTCTTCGGAATAATAAAATTCAAAGGGAACTTCAGCGGGTTTTACAATGATTTTGTTTCCTATGGAAAATTTAATACAGCCCTCGGACAAATTTCCACCGACATTTCGTTGAAGCAGGATACTTCAGGAAAAACAAGTTATCGCGGAAAGTTTGCAACAAAAGATTTTAATCTCGGAAAATTTTTTGACAGTGAAAAGTACATTGGCAACATCACTATGAATGTCAATCTTGAAGGTAAGGGATTGAAGAAAACAGAAGCGAATTTATTGGTTGAAGGAAATGTGAACAGTTTGGAAGCAAACGGCTATACGTATCAGAACATTAATCTGAAGGGAAAGTTTGCTCGTAATATTTTTGATGGCACCCTTGCCGTCAATGATGAGAACCTGCATCTTGATTTTAATGGCGACATGGATTTCAGCAAATCGCCTACGCTGATAAATTTTACTTCTGATATTACGAAAGCCAATCTGTCAAAACTCAATCTTTTAAAGTCAGGTGAATATGCTGGTATTACAGCAAAGATTAATGCGAATGTGGTTGGAAACAACATGGATGATGTGGTTGGAAAAATAAAACTTAATGAGGTGGTTTATCTGCATGGAAAAGAAGTTTTTGATTTTAAAGATATGCAACTTTCTATAGAAGAAAATTCCGGAATAAAAACAATGAATCTTTTATCTTCAATTGCCGATGCGCAGCTTAATGGCAAGTTTAAGCCGATAGAAGTAGCAACCTGTCTCAATGATTTTTTAGCCAGCTATTTTCCTTCGAAAATTTCCCGTTTAGAAACAGAAACAAAAAACAGTAAATATTCTAAAGACCACATTCAGGAATTCACTTTTGCAGTGCAACTAAAAAATACAAAAGTCCTTACTACTGCATTCATGACCGATATTGAAATAAGCACTCCCTCTGCTTTTTCAGGAAAATATGATGAAGGAAAAAATGATTTTTCTTTTGACGGAAACTTCCCAGCTTTTTCTTACCGGAAATATAAGTTTACAAATATTAATATGAAAGGTTCGTCAGAAGGCAACCAGCTTTCCTTCAAAACATTCTGTCAGCGTCTTGCTCTTGCAGACAGTGTGTGGGTGGATAATATTTTGATCAGCACTGTTGCTGCGCGCGATACCATGAATTTTAACCTTAACTGGAATAACAATACTTCTCAGCAATATATTGGAAATATTCCCGGATTTATTTCATTCTCTGAAAAGTCAAAAGTGAAATTCAAACTTCTTCCTTCTTTCATCACCATTGCAGATTCAACATGGAATTTAAATACAGAGAATGAAATCGTGATGGACTCAACTCTTATTGCAGTAAGAAATCTTGGTTTTAGTTGTGGTAATCAGAAAGTGCGCCTTGAAGGAAATATTTCTGAAGTGAAAGAAGATCAAATGTATCTGCTTCTTTCTAATTTCTCGCTTGCAAATTTCAACAGCATGTTGAAAGGAACGGGCATTTCAGTTTACGGAACTATTTCAGGAAACACTTCTATCAGCAATCTTTATGAAAAACCGGTTTTTGGAAGCAGCCTTGACATAAAGAATTTGAAAATGAATAAAGAACTGATTGGAGATGGAAATCTTGTCAGCGTTTATGAAAGCAAAAAAGAAATGATACACTTTAACGGAGGATTTCAAAGAGAGGATGCCGGCAACATAAAACTATCTGGAGATTATTTCCCATTCAGGAAAGACAGCAGCATTTTTGCAGATGCAGACATTCGTGATTTCCGTTTGGAATTTTTCGAACCCTTCTTGAAAGGAACTCTTGAAAACATAAAAGGAAGTGCAAGCGCGGAACTGAAAATAAACGGAACGCCTTCTCAACCGCTTCTTTCCGGAGTCGTGAAACCGAAAGTGGATAACGCACATGTGAATTATCTGGGAACCAACTATCATTTTGATGGAGAGATTCTGATAGAGCCAAACTCGTTTGATTTTTCAAATCTTACGATTTACGATGTCAATGATAATTCTGCCGATGTGGTGAATGGAAAAATATTTCATACCAACTTCCGCAGCTTTCAGCTTGATTTTGACATGAAGATGAATAAATTTCTTTGCCTGCATACCAGCGAAAAAGATAATTCAATTTATTACGGAAAATTTTTTGCTACCGGAATCATAAACGTATTCGGCTTCTTTGATAACATCAATCTTTCTGCCACAGTAAAAACCGATAAGGCAAAAAATATTTTAGGAAAGAATGAGTACACGCAGTTGTCCATTCCTCTTTCTGGTTCAGAGGAAGTTGGCGAAAACAGTTTCATTTCTTTTGTGAAGAACGATACATTGCAGAAAGCAAAGCCGCCAAAGTATAAAGTGAACACAACAGGGTTTACCATGGATTTCAAGCTTGAACCGACTCCTGATGCGCAGGTGCAGCTTATCTTTGATGAAAAAGTGGGTGACATTATTAAAGCAAACGGCAATGGAAATATTGAAATGGTAATAAATGAGTTTGGTGATTTTAAAATGTATGGCGATTATTCAGTAGTGGATGGAGATTACCTGTTCACCCTGAAAAATGTGGTCAATAAAAAATTCCGGCTGGAGAACGGTGGTGTTATACGATGGTCAGGTAATCCCGAACAAGCCGAATTGAACATGAATGCGGTATATGAATTAAGATCTTCGTTAACTCCTTTGTTTCATGAGCACGAACAAACCGATGCTACCCGCAAGCGTTATCCGGTTGATCTGGTAATGAATCTGAGCGGAAAACTTCTGGAGCCGGATATTAATTTTGATATTCGCCTGCCCACAGTAGATGATTTTACAAGGCAGCAGGCGTATGATAGATTTAAGAACAGTGAATACGAAATCAACAAACAAGTGTTCTCTCTTATGTTTACTAATAGTTTTACCAACCCTCCTGATTTCGACCAGGGAACATCAGGAGGTGGTCCTGGACAAGGAACTGCTTTAACCTCTACAGAAATGCTCTCAAACCAGTTAAGCAATTGGTTATCGCAAATCAGCAATCAGGTGGATGTTGGGGTGCATTACCGCCCTGGTGACGAAGTAAATAAAAATGAAGTTGAACTTGCTCTTTCCACCCAATTGTTCAATGATAAAATGACTATTGACGGAAGCGTGGCGAATAATACGAACACAACCAATCAGAACCAGAATACAGCAAATATAGTAGGAGACATTAATGTGGATTATAAACTTACGGATAATGGAAAATTCCGGGCAAAAGCTTTTAACAAAGCGAATGAGGGCGATATAATAAGTAATCAGAAAGGACCCTACACGCAGGGACTCGGAATTTTTTACAGGGAGGAATTTGAAACATGGAAAGAATTATATAGGAGATTTGCTACGAAACTCAAAAAGAAGAAGAATTAAATTGTTTTATTGTAATATTGTTGTATTGCTGATGCATAAAACAATAAAGCAATAAAGCAATGCAACAATAACATTTGTGAAATCGTTAAAACACATTAACAGATATTTCTGGAAGTATAAATGGAGATTGATTCTTGGAATTTTATTTGCTGTTCTTTCAACTTTTTTTGGAATCTATGTTGCCATTCTTGTCCGCAAGGCAACTGATTTCATGACGCATGCGCTGGCTGAAAATTATTCTTTTGAAAATACAGCAAGTGAACTTCTGAAGTATGGATTGCTGATTATCGGAACAACCATCATCAGCGGATTTTTAATGTTCCTCATGAGGCAGGCAATTATTGTCATGTCCCGCCTGATAGAATATGATTTAAAGAACGAAATATTTGCTCATTACCAGACTCTTGATATGGCATTCTACCGAAAAAATAATACAGGTGATTTAATGAACCGCATCAGCGAGGATGTAAGCAGAGTGAGAATGTATATCGGTCCTGCCATCATGTATTTTGCCAGCACCATCGCCACATTGATTCTTGTTTCAGCAACCATGACAGGCGTGAATGCAAAACTTACCATGTATGTTCTTCTTCCGCTTCCTATTCTTGTAGTTGCAATTTACTTCATCAGCGATTGGATAAACAAAATGAGCAACAGTGTTCAGGAGCAGTTGTCAACACTTTCAACCATCGCGCAGGAAACTTTTTCAGGTATCAGGGTTTTAAAAGCGTATGTGCAGGAAGACCCGACCGGAAATCATTTTTCAAATGAAAGCGGAGTTTACAGAAAAAGATATTTGAAATTAATAATGACAGAAGCCCTGTTCAGTCCGTTTATTTTTTTACTGATTGGGTTCAGCACTATTATGACAATTTACATGGGAGGAAAGCAGGCAATTGACGGGCAGATATCTTACGGAAACATAGCGGAGTTCATTATATATGTAGGAAAACTCACTTGGCCCGTTGCATCGCTGGGCTGGGTTACTTCGCTCGTGCAGAGAGCAGCAGCTTCGCAAACACGGATAAATGAATTCTTAAATACAAAAAGCGGAATAGTGGAAGAATGCGAAATACAATGGAATAGTGGAAGGATGGAAGAATGGAATTCCAACCTTCCAACCTTCCAACCTTCCATTCTTGGCAGCATTGAATTTAAAAATGTATCCTTCATCTATCCTGATTCAGGAATAAAAGCTCTTGATACTATTTCTTTTAAAGTTCAACCCGGACAATCACTTGCCATCATCGGAAAAACAGGAAGCGGCAAATCTTCTGTCGCCAGTTTGATTTGCAGATTGTATGATGTTACGGCAGGAGAAATTCTTGTGGATGGAAAAAATATAAAAGATTGGAATTTATCTTTTCTCCGCAGGCAGATCGGCTATGTGCCGCAGGATACTTTTTTGTTTTCAGATACCGTTGAGAATAATATTGGTTTTGGAGTCAGGAGTTGGGAGTCAGGAGTTGGGAGAAAGAAAACCCTGAGCGCGGGTGTTAACTCCGAACTCCGAACTTCGAACTCCGAACTCCGAACTCCAAGCTCAGAACTCCAAACTCCGAACTCCGAACTTGTAAAGCAAGCCGCTAAAGATGCCGGAATTGAAAATGAAATCCTTCGTTTCCCCGCTCAATTCAAAACAATGATTGGTGAACGTGGAATTACTTTATCGGGCGGACAAAAACAACGCATCGCCATCGCACGCGCCATCATCGGTTCTCCGCAACTATTAATTTTTGACGATTGTCTTTCTGCTGTGGATACAGAAACCGAAGCAGAAATCCTCGGCAACCTCAGGAGAAAGAATTTAGGATTTGGGAATAAGGATTTAGGATTGAAAAACAAACAAAGGGAAACTAATGACCGGGAACAACCCCAAACTCAGAACTCCAAACTCCAAACTGTTATTTTCATCAGCCATCGTGTTTCCACGGTGAAAGACGCTTCCTACATCATTGCCCTTGAACATGGCAAAATAAAAGAAGAAGGAACCCATCATCAGTTAATGGATAAGAAAGGTTTTTATTTTGATTTGTATCAGATGCAGCTGGCAGAAGAAAGGGCAACACGTATATAATTTTTTTTTGTGATGGTTGTCACTTCAAGCAAACATAAAATTTCTCTTAGCATCTTTCATACGGAATTTTTCCGTACCTTCAATCACAATAAAAAAAATACCATTTAATGACCCCGGCATGAACTCCCTGTGGTCTTGCCACAGGGATGAAATGCCGTTGCGCGAAGCGCAAAAGAGTATGTTTACTTCATGGTAGACACGAGCGAGGAGATATGGTACTGGCATCACAATGTATCGGAGTGT
>JACRAM010000117.1 GCA_016213405.1 Bacteroidota bacterium | reverse complement strand
CTCAAGTCCTCCCCAATGGGGAGGATTTAGGTGGGGCTTGGCAATTGAGAATCGGAATTCATACAGGTCCCGTTTCAGCCGGAGTGGTTGGTGATAAGAAATTTGCTTACGATATTTGGGGAGATACAGTTAATACAGCGAGTAGAATGGAATCATCAGGCGAAGCTGGAAAGATTAATATCTCAGGAATAACTCAAGAGTTAATCAAAAATAAATTCAGTTGTCAATTCAGAGGAAAAATTTCTGCCAAGAACAAAGGCGAAATTGAAATGTATTTTGTTGAAAAGAAAAATAGTTCTCTCCCCTTTGGGGAGAGTTAGAGAGGGGCTTTCCCCGCCAAGAACAAAGGAGAAATTGATATGTACTTTGTGGAAAAGTCTGTTTGACTTCATCTTAACTTCAAACAATAACTATCTTTGAAAAAATAAAATCCATGAAAAACATTTTCATCACATCGCTCATCGCTATTTTCCCGATTATTCTTTTCTCACAGGAAAATGAAAAGAAAGTAAAATCCGAAATCAAAGATGTAACCGTCTTTCTCAGCGGAGCATCGGTTACAAGCTCAGGCAGCACAACGATTGATGCGGGTCCGCAGGATCTGGTTTTTGAAAATCTTTCTCCCTATATTGACGCCAACAGCATTGAAGCCAAAGGCGAAGGAGCTTTTACCATTCTTGCCGTTACCTTCAGAACAAACTATTTAAACAACCAGCCCAAAACAAAAGAAATAAAGCAACTGGAAGATTCGCTTGAAATGCTTCAGTTGAAAATAACGGTTCAGCAAAACCTTCGCAATGTATATGAGAGCGAAGAATCCATGCTGCTTGCCAATAAAAGCATTGGCGGACAAAACGTTGGCGTGAATTCTGCAGAACTGGAAAAGGTTGCGAACATTCTCCGTACACGATTAACGGATTTGAATACTAAAGAAATGGAATGCAGTTTGAAAGAGAAAAAACTGAATGAGGAAATTGTCAAAGTGCAGAGCCAGCTCAATGAAGCTAACGCAAAGAGAAATAAAAATACAGGCGAAGTTGTGGTGAGTGTGACTGCGCTGACTGCCGTGAACGCAAAACTTTCACTTACTTATAATGTAATGAATGCTGGCTGGTCGCCTATTTATGATTTGCGTGCGGAAGGAAATAACCCGGCTGTGAAACTCGAATATCGAGCAAACGTTTGGCAGAACACAGGCGTTGAATGGAAAAACGTAAAGCTGAATATTTCCACCGGAAATCCATCCGTAAGCGGAACAAAACCAACGCTGAATCCCTGGTGGCTGAGTTTCTACAGCCCTATTTCGTATAAAAAATATTCCAGTTACGGAAAACAAAAAAATGCACAGGTCATGGCGGATATGCCTGTTGCCTCCGGAGAAGTGATGAAAGAAGAAGCTGAAAAAACAGTTGATGCCAATTACGCATCGGATTATACCACCGTTTCTGAAAGCGCTGTAACTGTTGAGTATGAAATCAGCATTCCTTACAATATTGCCTCTGACAACAAACCGCATTCCGTGAGCATTCAGAGTTTGAATATTCCTGCCGCCTACCGTTATTATTGCGCGCCCAAACTTGACCCCGATGCATTTCTTCTTGCCAAAATTACCGGCTGGGATAAATACAACTTGCTCAGCGGGAATCTGAATATTTTCTTTGAAGGAACTTTTGTCGGCACTTCCTATCTTGACACACACACCACAACCGACACGCTGGATATTTCTCTCGGAAGAGATAAAAATGTGGTGGTGAAACGCACGCTGCTGAAAGATTTTTCTGATAAAAAGATCATCGGATTGAATAAAAAAGAATCACGCGCCTATGAGATCAGCATCCGTAACAAAAAGAAAGCTGAAATAGAAATTGATATTGAAGATCAGATTCCGCTCAGCACCAGCAACGAAATTGAAATCGAATCGCTTGAAACCAGCGGAGCGAAGTACAATAAAGAAACCGGTTTGCTCACATGGAATCTGAAAGTGGCAACAGGTGAAGAAAAGAAATTCCGTTTCAGCTTCTCTGTAAAATATCCGAAAGACAAAGTGCTTTCCAACCTGTAAATTCTTTTTTTGCCGCAAAGTCACGAAGACACTAAGGAGCAGAAAAAAATAATGGCTGTTCGTAGTGAATCTTTGTGACGTTGTGTTTTAGTGGTTGGCGAGATTGTTTTCATTTCTTCCCTCCGATAATTTAGTTATCTTCGTGCTCTTTTTTAATCTATATGCAAAAAATTCGCAACATCGCTATCATCGCCCACGTTGACCACGGAAAAACTACGCTCGTTGATAAGATACTTCACACCTGCCAGCTCTTTCGTGAAAATCAGGCAACAGGTGAACTGATTCTTGATAGTAATGACCTTGAACGCGAACGAGGAATTACCATTCTTGCCAAAAATGTTTCCGTAAATTATAAAGACACCAAGATAAATATCATTGACACTCCGGGTCACGCGGATTTTGGAGGTGAAGTGGAGCGCGTGCTCAACATGGCAGATGGAGTTCTGCTGCTCGTTGATGCGTTTGAGGGCACCATGCCTCAGACCCGATTCGTCTTGCAGAAAGCCCTCGATCAGGGTTTGAAAGCGATTGTTGTAATTAATAAAGTGGATAAACCCAATTGCCGTCCTGATGAAGTGCACGATTCTGTGTTTGAACTTTTTTTTAATCTCAATGCGAACGAAGACCAGTTAAATTTCCCTACTGTTTATGGTTCATCCAAACTGGGATGGATGGGAGCTGACTGGAAAGCTCCTGCAAAAGATATTCTGTTTCTGCTTGATTCAATCGTAGAACATATTCCTGCCGCTCCTGTACGGCACGGAACGTTGCAGCTGCAAATCACTTCACTTGACTATTCTTCTTTCATCGGAAGAATTGCGGTTGGAAGAGTTTTCCGCGGAGAGATAAAAGAAAATATGCCTGTTTCATTGGTGAAGCGGGATGGAAAAATTATGAAGTCACGTATTAAAGAACTCTTCACGTTTGAAGGATTAGGAAAAAAGAAAACCGCATTGGTGAAAGCAGGCGATATCTGCGCGTTCACGGGCATTGAAGGATTTGACATCGGAGATACGATTGCTGATTTTGAAAATCCCGAAGGGCTGAAACCCATTGCTATTGACGAACCAACCATGAGCATGCTTTTCACGATTAACAATTCTCCTTTCTTCGGCAAGGACGGAAGATTTGTTACCTCGCGCCATTTGAAAGAAAGATTAGAGCGCGAGCTGGAAAAAAATCTTGCCATGCGGATGGAAGAAACCGGTTCGCCCGATTCATACATGATATACGGCAGAGGCATTCTTCATCTTTCCATTCTGGTGGAGACCATGCGAAGAGAAGGATATGAATTGCAGGTGGGTCAGCCGCAGGTAATCATAAAAGAAATTGACGGTGTGAAGCACGAGCCCATAGAAATTCTCACCGTTGACACTCCGCAGGAATGTTCAGGTAAAGTTATCGAGTTTGTCAGTCAGCGCAAAGGAGAAATGCTGGTGATGGAGCCCAAAGGAGATTTGATACACATGGAGTTTGATATCCCTTCGCGGGGATTAATCGGTCTGCGAAATGCTATTCTTACTTCCACTGCAGGCGAAGCCATCATGGCGCATCGCTTCAAAGCGTTTGAACCGTGGAAAGGAAACATCCCGGGCAGAATTGCGGGCGTTCTTATTTCTAAAGAGAAAGGACCGGCTGTTGCATTTTCCATAGACCGGCTGCAAGACAGGGGAAAATATTTTATCGAACCCGGAGATGAAATTTATACAGGACAAGTGGTTGGCGAGCATATCCGCATGGATGATCTTGTGATCAATATCTGCACAGAGAAAAAACTCACCAACATGCGCGCATCGGGTTCTGAAGAAAAAATGAAAATTGCTCCCAAGGTAAAGTTCTCGCTTGAAGAAGCGATGGAATATATTCAGAAGGATGAATATGTGGAGATCACCCCCAAGCATATCCGCATGCGGAAAATTCATCTGGATGAGAGCGAAAGAAAACGCCAGGAGAAAAAAGTGGAAGCGAATTAAAATAACGCTGTCATTTCGATGGCGCGTTTCGCGCCAGAGAAATCTCCTAATGATGTGCAGAAATATTATAATGTCATTTCGACCAAAGGGAGAAATCCCCTAATACATATGCAGGAATGTTATTGGGGGATTCCTCACCCGAAGCGGGGTTCGGAATGACAATAGAAATGAAAAATGAGACAACACAATTATTATGTTTACATTTTAACAAACAAGCATAAGAATGTCCTTTACATTGGCGTGACGAATAATATTATGAAGAGATTATATGAGCATACGGTAGAGAAGTCAAAGAAAAACTCGTTTGCAGTTAAATACAATTGTGAGTTCTTGGTTTACTATGAACATCACATCAGTATAGAGCAGGCAATCGCGAGAGAAACAGAAATAAAAAAATGGAGAAGGGAAAAGAAAGACAAATTGATTAATTCATTTAATCCTGAATGGAATTTTTTGAATGAAGAAGTAATGGCTTGGTAAATTGTCATTTCGAGCGAAGGGAGAAATCTCCTAATGATGTGCAGAAAGATTAAACTAATACAATGTCATTTCGACCAAAGGGAGAAATCTCCTGATAATAAGTAGTAGTCCATTGGGAGATTCCTCACGTGCGTTCGGAATGACAGATAAAATTAGAAAATGAAAATAAAACAAGTCACATCCTTTCTCGAATCCATCGCTCCTCTTTCCTTACAGGAGGAATACGACAACTCGGGTTTACTTATCGGTAACGAAGAAACAGAAGTTCAAGGCGCATTGATTTGTCTTGACTGCACCGAAGCAGTTCTGGATGAAGCCATAAAAAAGAACTGCAACCTGATTATTGCACATCACCCCATCATCTTCCTCGGACTGAAAAAAATCACAGGAAGAAATTATGTGGAGAGGGTAGTGGAGAAAGCAATCCGGAATAATATTTCCATTTACGCTATTCACACCAATCTTGATAACGTTCCGCAAGGCGTGAACAAAAAAATCTGCGATAAACTCGGTTTAACCAACTGTAAAATTTTACTTCCCTCTCCCTTGGGAGGGGGAGCGAGGGAGAGGGCTTCTGGTGCAGGCATGATTGGAGTTCTCAAATCCCCAACCACCGAAATCGCCTTTCTCAACAAAGTAAAAAAGATAATGAACCCCGTAGGAAAGAATTCCAACGGGGTGAAAGTTGGCTCGCTTCGCCACACAGCATTGCTCAATAAAAAAGTAAGCAAAGTTGCCGTTTGCGGAGGTTCAGGAAGTTTTCTTTTACCGGAAGCCATCCGCCAGAAAGCCGATGTGCTTGTCACTGCCGATTTCAAATACCACCAGTTTTTTGATGCGGAGAACAAAGTGGTTATTGCCGACATCGGACACTATGAAAGCGAGCAGTTTACCAAAGAATTATTGCGCGATTTGTTAATGAAAAAATTTTCTATCTTCGCCCTCCATTTATCAAAAGTGAATACAAATCCGATAAGTTATCTATAAACAAAAACAGCATTCTCAAATCGGTGTAATCTGTTGTTGAGAATCTGTGTAATCATATCCAAACATGGCAAAAGCAGCAACACTTTCTGAACGAGAAAAAATTGACGCTTCAGTTGAAAAAAAACTCAGCGCTCTTTTCGAACTACAGGTTATTGATTCCAAGATTGACAAGATACGAACCGTGCGCGGAGAACTTCCTATTGAAATCAAAGACCTTGAAGATTCTGTGGAACAATTAGCCACCCGCCTCGAGAAAATGCAGGAAGAACAGCGCGCGCAGGAAGCCATCATTTCCGACAAAAAGAATCAGATGAAGGATTCTGAAAGCATGATTAAAAAATATAAATCACAGCAGAACAAAGTGCGCAACAACCGCGAATACGAATCCCTCACCAAAGAAATTGAATTCCAAACGCTGGAAATTGCCCTGGCTGAAAGAAAGATAAAAGAATACAAAGCATCAGTTGTTGCCAAAAAAGAGCAGCTGGAACAGGCAGAAGAAGATTTGAAAGAAAGAAAAAGCCGCCTCAAAGAAAAGCAAGGAGAACTGGACGAAATCATAGCTGAAACAGAAAAAGAAGAAACAGCGCTTTTGAAAAAATCAAAAGCCGCTGAGGCGCTGATTGAAGAGCGTTTGCTTGGCGCTTATAAACGAATCCGCTCCAACACCCGCAACGGATTGGCGGTGGTTCCCATTGAGCGAAACGCCTGTGGCGGATGCTTTTCAAAAATTCCCCCGCAGCGCCAGTTAGACATCAACATGCACAAAAAACTTATCGTGTGCGAACACTGCGGGCGCGTGCTCGTTGCTCCCGATGTGGTGGAAAAAATTAAAGGCAAGAGTTAATCTCACTTCTTATATAATAAAGTACGCCATTCAGTCCCGATAACTATCGGGAGAGTGGCGTTTTTTTCTCCCCCTTTCTAAAGGGGGAATGTTCCGCTTTGGGAACAAGGGGGATTTCTGGGCGCGCCCTTCGCAAAGCCTCAGGTCAGGCCTATCCGCTCCAATCTGCGGTTACGCCATTGCGAGCAGAACGAAGCAATCTCACAGAAAGATTTATTATTATGGCGCGCCACCGCGAAGCGCGCTGTCAGGCTTTCGCCACTCGCTTTTTTGCGAAACGCAAAAAGAGCTCAAACAATTGGCTCAATCCTTCGCGCAAAAAATCCCTCACCCCTGCCCCTCTCCCACTGGAAGAGGGGAATTTGTGTCCGGCATTTATTAACCCCGCGCTGAAGCACGGGGCTATTAACATCTCGCTCCTACAGAGCGAAATACATTTATATGCGTGTAATTTTTTCTTTGCCCCATAGGGGCAACATATTAATATAGCCCCGACATTCATGTCGGGGACAACGTATCCCTAAAAAATATTTCCCTCCCCTTTTAAGGCGGAGGGATAAAGGGAGGGGGCAAGGAGGTGAGGCGCGTAAGGGCGAACTAAACTCCGTAGGAGTTTAATATGAGTAGCCCCCGATGAAATCGGGGGTAAAAAGAATCCCACACACCAATCTCCCTTCTCCCACAGGGAGAAGGGTTGGGGATGAGGGCGCTGTTCGCAAAAAGGTTTTCCGCGGAATCCCTCGCGCAAACCCCGTAGGATAAATATCCAACGGGGCAAACAACAATATGGTATTTTTCTTCACTCCGTAGGAGTGAAATAGTAATAGCCCCGACATTCATGTCGGGGTAAGAATGTAACCACACACTAAAGATTTAAACTCTGCCAGTAAAGATTTACCATCTACCACTAAAGATTTACCCGCTCCAACTCTCCCGAAGGCGCCTGCCCCGTTCTTCTCGGGGTCTCCGACTGTACTTTTACGCCACAAGCCCTTATACCCTTATACCATTATACCCCCTCTCAGTATGCGACTTGGAACTTGGAATTGCCGACTGCCTACTGCCTACTGCCGACTTGGGACTTACTTCCCGTGGCAGTTCTTATACTTCTTGCCGCTTCCGCAGGGGCATGGGTCGTTGCGTCCGGTTTGTTTTTCAACGCGCACGGGCTGCTGCTTTTCTTCAGTGGTAGGATTTCCGTTCTGAGCATTTGTATTTTGCCTTGCTTCATCAATTCCCTGTCCTCTTCCTATTTTTAACCGGCTGGTGTCCATCCGTTGCGGAGCGTTTGCCTGCCGCACTTGCGCCTGTTCGCCCGGCAATGTGGCTTTCACAAGGAAAGAAATAATGTCCTTGTTCATTCTCACCAGCATTTGCTTGAAGAGGTTGAACGATTCAAATTTATAAATAAGGAGCGGGTCTTTCTGCTCGTACACCGCGTTCTGCACGCTTTGTTTCAGGTCATCCATCTCGCGCAAATGTTCTTTCCATGCATCGTCAATCATGGCAAGCATGATTCCTTTTTCCATATCCAGCACCACATGTTTCCCCTGGCTATCGTAAGATTTTTTCAGGTTGGCAACCACCTGCAATGCTTTCAATCCATCGGTGAACGGCACCACAATGTTTTCATACTGCGCTCCCTGTGTTTCGAAAACATTTTTGATGACAGGAAACGCCTGCTGAGCGATAGCTTCGCGCTTGTGCTTGTATCCGTTAAAAGCGAGTTCGTAAATTTTATGCGTGGATTCTTCGGTGGATGCCTGCAGAAATTCTTTTTCATCTATCGGACAATCCACCGACATCACTTTCAGGAGTTCATATTTCAAACCTTCAAAATCCTGCGCTGTGTGATAGTCGCTTACGGTGGCGGTGGCAACATCAAAAAGCATGTTGGCGATATCCAGCGAAAGCCGTTCTCCGAAAAGTGCGTGTCTGCGTTTAGTGTAAATCACATCGCGCTGCGAGTTCATCACGTCATCATATTCGATCAAACGTTTTCGTGTTCCGAAATGATTTTCTTCCACTTTCTTTTGCGCGCGCTCAATGGATTTTGTCACCATCGAATGCTGAATCATTTGTCCTTCTTCATGTCCCATGCTGTCCATCAGCTTCGCAATTCTGTCCGAACCGAAAAGGCGCATCAGGTTATCTTCCAGCGAAACAAAAAATTGTGATGAGCCGGGGTCGCCTTGTCTTCCTGCACGTCCGCGCAACTGCCTGTCAACGCGCCTTGATTCGTGCCGCTCCGTTCCGATGATGGCAAGACCGCCTGCGGTTTTTACTTCGGGCGTGAGTTTGATATCTGTTCCGCGCCCTGCCATGTTGGTGGCGATGGTTACGGTTCCTGAAGTGCCGGCTTCGGCAACAATCTCGGCTTCCTTCTGGTGCATCTTCGCATTGAGGACATTGTGCCGGATGCCTTTCATCTTCAGCATTCTGCTCAGCAGTTCCGAAATCTCCACCGAAGTGGTTCCAACAAGAATGGGTCTTCCTGCTTTCACCAGTTTCTCGATCTCTTCTATCACCGCGTTAAATTTTTCGCGGGTGGTTTTGTACACAAGGTCTTCCATGTCCTTGCGCACGCATTCTTTATTTGTCGGGATGACTACAACTTCCAGTTTATAAATCTTCCAGAACTCGCCTGCTTCCGTTTCCGCAGTTCCTGTCATGCCCGCGAGTTTATGATACATGCGGAAATAATTCTGAAGCGTTACAGTGGCGTAGGTCTGTGTTGCCGCTTCCACTTTCACATTTTCTTTCGCTTCAATTGCCTGATGAAGTCCGTCAGAATATCTTCTGCCGTCAAGAATACGCCCTGTCTGCTCATCAACGATCTTGATTTTTCCTTCCATCACCACATATTCCACATCTATCTCAAACAACGTATAGGCTTTCAAAAGCTGGGTGATGGTATGCACGCGCTCTGATTTAATGGCGAAATCGCGCATCAGCACTTCTTTCTTTTTTCTTTTTTCCTCTTCGGGAAGAGAAGATTTTTCTATATCGGCAATTTCTGCGCCCACATCGGGCAGCACGAAAAACTTTGCGTCATCAGAAGCGGAAGTGATGAGGTCAATTCCTTTTTCCGTTAAGTCCACCGTATTGTTCTTTTCATCGATCACAAAGTAAAGCGGAACATCTGCTTTGTGCATTTCCTTCTGCTGGTCCTGCAGATAATATCCTTCCACCTTGTGAAGAATGGCTTTGTTTCCCTGCTCGCTGAGATATTTTATGAGCGCTTTATTCTTTGGCAATCCACGGTGAGCGCGAAGGAGAGCCAGTCCGCCATCGCCTTCTTTCTCTCCTGCTTTTCCATCGGCAATTAATTTTTTAGCATCGGAAAGAATGGTATTGATGTAACTGCGCTGTGCGTTCACGAGTTTCTCCACCTTCGGTTTCATTTCCGCAAAAAGCTGGTTGTCTCCTTTTGGCGTGGGTCCTGATATGATGAGCGGTGTTCGTGCATCATCAATCAAAACAGAATCCACCTCATCCACAATGGCGAAGTGATGTCCGCGCTGAACCAGATCTTCGGGTGAGCGTGCCATGTTATCGCGCAAATAATCAAAGCCGAATTCATTGTTCGTTCCGTAAGTGATATCAGCGAGGTAAGCGTTTCTCCGCGCCTGAGAATTGGGTTCGTGATTGTCAATGCAATCTACCGTGAGCCCATGAAATTCAAACAGCGTTCCGTTCCATTCGGCATCGCGCCTTGCTAAATAATTATTTACGGTTACTAAATGCACTCCGTAGCCCGC
This sequence comes from Bacteroidota bacterium, assembly GCA_016213405.1. Taxonomy (NCBI): domain Bacteria; kingdom Pseudomonadati; phylum Bacteroidota; species Bacteroidota bacterium. The sequence continues at coordinate 19,589 of JACRAM010000117.1, read as the reverse complement.
CAGAGCGTTGAGATAAACGGGAAGGGTTGAGACCAATGTTTTTCCCTCGCCCGTTGCCATCTCTGAAATTTTCCCTTGGTGAAGAACCGCACCTCCAATAAGCTGCACATCGTAATGCACCATGTCCCAGGGAATTTCGTGTCCGCGCACAGGCCATGCGTTGTTCCATTTTGCTTTGTCTCCGCTTATCTGGATATAATTTTTTTTCGCTGCAAAATCTTTATCTGTCTGCGTGGCGGTTACTTCTAAAAATTTATTTTCCTTGAAGCGCCTGGCGGTTTCGCGAATCACAGCAAATGCTTCGGGAAGAATTTCGGTCAGGACTTCTTCTATTTTTTTCTTGATTTCTTTTTCAAGCGTATCGGCTTTTGAGTAAATGGATTCTTTCGTTTCCATGTTCTCTTCCTGCTCTCCTTGCCCTTTCAGTTCGGCAATCTCCGTTTTCTCTTTGGCAACGTAATCGGTAATTCTTTTTTTGAAATCGGCTGTTTTAGCTCTCAACTCATCATTGGAAATACCTTTAAGCTTTTCCCATTCAGCGCTCACCTGGTCCACGATAGGCCAAAGCGGCTTCAGATCACGCTCGTTTTTGTTGCCGAATATTTTTCCGATTAGTTGTAACACAGATTGTCAAATCAGGATGCCGAAGATAATCAAATTTGGTGCAGGGTGATTTGAGAAACCCAATATGGCAGGATGATAAATAATACGGGATTATTTGTCAGAGAAAAAGAAAAGATGCTGCCTGTTGTGGCAGTTCTTTATGAAATTAACTTTGAAAAGAAAATTAATGCTGACCGCCCTGCATCTTCTGCATCATTTCTTTCTGCATGCCTTCCATCGTGGTTTCCTTGTAGTCGGATGGAATCTCAAACTTGCTGTCAGCAACAGTTTCTTTGCTCACGGAGGTGGCAGTCATCTTCATGCTCATTCCATTTTGCGCCTGCACTTCATATTCAAGAGGCATTCCTTTGATGTCTTTAAACTGAGCGCCATTTTCATTGCTGCTATTCATGTGGTTTGAAATTTCTTCTGTGAACCAGATGTTGGTGGCATGCGAAGTTCCTTTTGAATCCGTAACAGTCACTTCTGCTTTTTTGCAGGAGTAGCCCGCGATGGTTTTTGTTTCGCTGGTCACATTTACTTTCACTTCCGGTTTTTTCTCTTCTTTTTTTGTAGGTTCGGTTTTGATTTTGTATTTACTGCCCATCACTTCCATCAGCATAACAGATGTATTTGTTTTGGAATCATAGATCGAAGTGGTTGTCTGCGGTCCCATGTTCATGTCGCTTCTGGATTTTGTGCCTTTGATATATATTGTTGCCGTGCTTCCCGCCATCATGCTTTTCGCCTGAGCAGGCATGCTTGAGTTGACAAAATCAATCGAGTAAACCACTTTGCCTTCAAAGTCAGAAGTTGAGCGTGTGAATGAAAACGCGATTGCTGACGCGATGAATAAGAAGAAGAGTAAGGATAATTTTTTCATAGTGTAAATTTTATTTGCGGCAAAAATAGGAAACTTAATTAAACGGTTGTTCCGATTGCTTGATGAGAAGTGAGCGGTATTTAGTAAAGATGGCTGACTTGGAAACAAAGCCGATGTATTTATTTTCTTCAGTAACCGGAAGATTCCATGAATTATAGGTATCGAATTTTTTCATCACATCATGCATTTCTTCGTTCACATCAAGAATACAGGGTGATTGCATCATCAAATCTTTCACGTGATTGGTTTCGTATTGTTCGTGATGGAACATGACTTCACGAATACTGTCAAGCAAAACAACTCCGAGCAAATGTTTGCCTTCATCCAATACCGGAAAAATATTTCTTTTTGAATGAGCAATCTTATCAACTAGCTCCCCCAGAGTATTCGTTTCTGTCACATACACAAAATCTGTTTCCACCATATTCCTTAATTTGATTTTATTCAGTACAATTTTGTCTCTGTCTCTTTTGTGCAAACCTTTCTCCACCAATTTCCTCATATAAATGGAATACGGTTCAAAATATTTGGTGATGAGATAGGAAATGGATGAAACGATCATGAGCGGAACAAATAAAACATATCCGCCCGTAATTTCCGCTATGAGAAATATGGCAGTGAGAGGAGCATGCACTACTCCGCTGAGCGCTCCAGCCATTCCAGCTACAATGAAATTGGCTTCCGTAAGCTCAATAATACCCAGAAGATTTATGGTGTGAGCGAAAACAAATCCTGTCATAGCTCCGATAAAAAGTGAAGGAGCGAATATTCCTCCGTTCCCCCCTGCGCCAATCGTAATTGACATGGCAGCAGTTTTCACAAGAATAATTATCGTAGCGATGAGAACAATAAACCATGCGTTGCCTGAAAATCCTGTAAACAAACTGTTGTTGAGCAAGAGTTCATATTTTCCCGCCAGAAGGTTTTTCACCGAATTATATCCTTCTCCGTAAAGCGGGGGAAGTATAAAAATCATTCCGCCAAGAATTACTCCACCAATGATTGCTTTCAGGTATGGTTTTTTCTTTGACTTAAAAAAACCTTCTACCAAAATGGCTGTGCGCGTAACATAAACAGAAATTAATGCCATCAATATTCCCAGCAGAATATAAAATGGAATCGCATTCATGTGCCAGCCCTTGGTGATAAGGAAAAAAAGCTGGTCTTTATAAAGAAGATTTGATAATACAGAGGCGGTTGCAGAAGAAATAAGCAAGGGAATAAAAGCGGGAATCGTGAACTCATATAGAATTACTTCCACAGCAAACAAAACTCCAGCAATCGGGCTGTTGAAGATGGCGGAAATTCCTGCGGCAACCCCGCAAGCAAGCAAAAGTGTGCGCTCGCGGTAATTCATTCCTAAATCTTTTGCCGAAACTGAACCGATGGCTGCGCCTGTGACAACAATCGGGGCTTCCAGTCCGGCAGAACCTCCAAAACCAATTGTGAGTGCACTTGTTATCATGTGCGAATAAGTTTTATCACGCTCAATATTACTCGAACGTTTCGCGATAGAAATAAGAATATTGGATACACCTCTTCCGATCTTTCCCTTTCTGAAACGCTGCACATAATAAACGGTGAGAAGAATTCCAATCAAAGGGAAAACAAAAAGAAGAAAGTTGAATTTTTCATCTTCTAAAATCCAATGAAGAAAGTGCTGGATATAATGAACTACTGTCTTTAAGAGGATGGCTGCAAGCCCCGCGACAACTCCTACAAGGATGCTGACAACAATGAGAAAATTTTTGTTGCTGATGTGGCGTTGGCGCCAAGTGTTTATTTTTTTAAGTAAATCCGAGAATTGCACAGGGCGAAAATAATTAATTCTAATGATTCGAAAAATGCGAGCGCTTCTCTTCGGCTAAGCATTGCCTCTCACTCTTGTTTTTTCTTTCTTCTGAGAAATAAATTACTTTTTCTGTTCTTTCGACCAGCCGTCTTTTAAGGCCACTGTACGGTTAAAAATTATCTTATCCGAAGAGGAATCTTTATCCACGCAAAAATATCCCTTGCGGATGAACTGAAATTTGTCTAACGGTTTTACATTTCTCAAATACGGCTCTGACAAAGCAGTTGAAATAACTTCTAAACTTTTCTCATTAAGGTAGCTTTTAAAATCTCCTCCTTCCGCCTGCGGATTTTCCACTTTAAAAAGACGATCATATAAACGTACTTCAACAGGAAAGGCTTGTGAGGAACTTACCCAGTGAATAGTTCCTTTCACAGAAATTCCGCTGGTGTCGCTTCCGCTTTTGCTTTCGGGGAAATAAGTGCAATGAATTTCAGAAATATTTCCCTTTTCATCTTTCTTAAACGATTCGCATTTCAAAATGTATGCGTGTTTTAACCGCACCATTAATCCGGGACCCAAACGGAAATATTTTTTGACAGGAACTTCCATAAAGTCATCGCGCTCAATAAAAATCTCTTTACCAAAAGGGATTTCCCGTATTCCTCCATTCTCACCTGCCTCCGGAATATTTTCTCCGATAAGCATTTCGGTTTTCCCGTCCGGATAATTATCAATAACCACTTTCACAGGATCCATCACCACCATCACACGTGTTGCAATTTTGTTCAGGTCTTTGCGAACACAATGTTCCAGCAATTCTACATCAATGATGTTTTCTCTTCTCGCAACTCCAATCACATCGCAGAAATCACGAATGCTTTCGGGTGTATAACCCCTTCTGCGAAGTCCGCTGATAGTTGGCATGCGGGGGTCATCCCATCCGCTCACGTGTTTCTCATTCACGAGCTGCAATAATTTCCGTTTGCTCATCACGGTGTAATTAAGGTTCAGCCGTGCGAATTCGAACTGATGGCTTGGAAAGATCCCCAACTTCTCAATGAACCATTCATACAGCGGGCGGTGAACTTCAAATTCCAGTGTGCAGATGGAGTGAGTGATATTTTCTATCGAATCGCTTTGCCCGTGTGCGAAATCGTACATCGGGTAAATACACCATTTATCTTTCGTGCGGTGATGCTCTACATGTTTTATTCGATACATGAACGGATCTCGCAAATGCATGTTAGGTGAAGCCATATCCACTTTTGCGCGAAGTACTTTTTCTCCATCCTTGAATTCTCCCTTGCGCATGCGTTCAAACAGATCAAGATTTTCTTCCACACCGCGGTTACGAAACGGACTTTCTTTTCCCGGTTCTGTGGGAGTTCCCTTCATGGATGCAATTTGCTCTGCTGAACAGTCATCCACATAGGCAAGTTGCTTTTTAATAAGCGTTACAGCGAATTCATACAACTTGTCAAAATAATCTGAAGCATAAAATTCATTTGCCCATTCAAACCCGAGCCACTTAATATCTTCTTTAATACTCTCTACATATTCTGTTTCTTCGGCTTCAGGATTGGTATCATCAAAGCGAAGATTAGTTTTTCCACCAAACTGTTTTGCCAGTCCGAAGTTCAGGCAAATAGATTTTGAATGACCGATGTGAAGATATCCGTTCGGCTCTGGGGGAAAACGTGTCAACACTCTTCCGGAATGTTTTCCGCTTTTTACATCTTCAGCAACTATTTCTTCTAAAAAATTAGGACCTTTTTCTGTGGTCATTTGTTTGTTTTTGAGGAAATAGGTTTTTAAGTTCTTCCTTAAATTCGGGGCAACAAGAAGTAATAATATCAATGATAGGAATAGAATTAATAACCTTAACTGATATGATTGTTGTATTATCATGTTTATGCTTGCACTTTCCGGCTCCGTATTTTTCATTAAACGTTTTACAATGTGCAAGGCAAGCGTCATCGTCAACACTGTACATCGGATGGTTTAGAGTTGATGATTTTAGGAGCGTTACATTTGGTTGAAATATAATCATAGAATAAGTTTTTATTTATTATTTGTAATAATACAATACAACAATAAATTCACTTATGCAAATTTTTTTATTTTTTTTAAAATATCAATGTACGTTATTGTACTTTTTTTCAAACTCGGATCGAGTTGTTATGCTTTCTCTAAATAATATTTTGCAGTTTCATAATCTTCCTTTTCCGATGATTAAAATGTGGAACAACTGCATTACTTTACTATCATCAACTTCTTGGAAATAATTTTTTCTCCCGATTTCATTTTAAGAAAATAAAGTCCGCTAGATTGAAAACTCAAATCAAGAGTTGTTGGTTGGTTGGTTGTTAAATTGGCAGATTGAGAAACCATTTCTCCCAACACATTATAAATTCTCATTTCATAATTTTTCTTTTGCTCATCTTCAATTTCAATTGTGAACTTACCATTTGTTGGGTTGGGATACACTAATATTTTTCCTTTTAAAGAATTGTTTTCGGCAACAGCACTCAATAAACTTATATCTAATTTATATAATTCGTAACCGGTGAAATTACAATCATCGTACGAAAAGAAAAGATTATTATTAATTCTCATGATTGATCCCGGTATCCAACTTACTTTGGGTACTGGACATGTAAGGGGGTTTAGGGAATAAATTGGAATACCACTTAGTTGATTGAGTATTTTTCCATTTGCAATAGAAAGAAAAAAGGTAGAATTACCTTTTGACCAATTATAATCACCTGTCCCGCCAAATAAGTTGGCACCATATAGGTCTTGTTGTGACACATCAACTGCCGTTGTTGAGATTGCATTATTAGTTATTAGTTTAAGAGTATCGATATATCCAGAGGATTGAATAATTCCATAACAAGAATCGCCATGATAAATTGTAGGAGGAATAGCGCCACTCATGGGACCATTGACATAATCTTGAACTATACTAGTTCCAGAACTAGTTCCGTCTGTAATCCAAACTTCTGTTCCATAGGTCTGATGGGTTGCTGTGAAATATGTATAATTATGGCTTTTATTATCAACAAATGGAAACAGACTGAAACTTACGCTAGAGCTGTAATTAAAATATGGGTTAACATCCTTTAGCAATCCTAATGTGTTAGTTGCAAAATCATAATAATATGGCTCATTTCCAATTGATGGAACAGGATTAGTGCTTGAAGAATAATACAAATATTTTCCATTTACTATTATGGATGAAGTTGGTAGTGCCCCTCCATCTAAACCAAGTGTTTTTTTGATTGGCGTCACATTGCCATTAATATCTTCTGTCAAAATAGAATCCGTATTAAAATTAAATCCATAAAGTTTATTATTATATACATATGGACTTCCTATCGGAGTGGTAGCATTCCAATAATGTTTGGGGTCACGTCCATCATATATTGGGTGGCTAATTAAATAGGGTATTGAAGAAATGGAATTTGTGTTGGGATCAAATTTTAAGATTTTACTACCCGAACCATCACCATATAAGCAACAAATATAATTTTGCATTTTGAAAAACCTTGTAGCGTAGAAAGATCCAGGAGCAGAAGGTAAAGTAAAATATTGTGTACCTGCAATTGTTCCATCTGTTTTGATAAGCTTATAAAGAGAAGACCCGTAATCTGTGCCAAATAGGTAACCTATCGAATCAATTTCCGTAAAACAACCTCCTACATTACTAGTAGAAGGAGTTGTATATGGATTCAGATCATAACTAAACGAATAACCATTTCCACCAATACTCTGATTAAGTAAGTTTGTTAGCATTATTGTCCCACTTGCTGTTCCATCAGAATAGTACAATTGAGGTCCATTAAACCCATCATCTGCAGCAAAAACTAAATTTCCTTTAAATGGATAAAGGACATGAGGATGACTATTGCCTAATCCAGGGGATATGTCTTTAACTAAAACTTGTGAGTTTACCGTAAAAGATAATAATGCAAGGACTGAAAGAAATATTTTTCTCATGCCGTAAAAGTAATGAAATATTTTCTAAATGCTATGAGAGTTTTTCTAAAGACTTTCCTATTCTTTTGATTGTTTCATCTTTTCCTAGTAATAATATAGTTTCTATTATAGTTATTCCTGAGGGAACGCCAGTTAATAGAATGCGTAACACTTGCATATCTATTGTTTTATTTTGTCCCAGTAAGTTTTCTATTTCATCAATAGCAATCCGAATGTGTTCAAAAGTCCATTCAGGTATAACTTTAAATCTATCATTTAGTTCGATATAAATGCTTTTAGAATTTTCTCTCCACTTTTTTTCTAAAACTTTCTTTGCCTGTTCATTAAAATCGGAAGGCGCAACGAAAAAATAATTCCCTAAACTCCAGAATTCGTTAGGAAAGGAAGCTTTTTCTTTTACGAGATGGCACACTTCTTTAATATATGAATTATCATTGTTAAGCTCCTGTATTCCAAGTTTTAATCTTATTTCTTCTGATTCATTAGGGAAAACATTTAAGAGTTTTTCTTTTACGACAGGTAAGAATATTTTTGCTAATTCTTCATCGCTCCTCGTTCTGAGATACTGCTGGTTGAACCACTTTGCTTTTTCGGGATTAAAGTGCGCTCCTCCTTTATGGATATGTTCAAAAGAAAATTCCTTTATCAATTCCTCCATCGAAAAAATCTCCTGTTCCGTACCTGGATTCCATCCCAGCATTGCAAGCATATTCACAAATGCGTCAGGAAAATATCCTGCTTCTCTGTAGCCCGAAAATTTTTCTGTCTTTCCTGTTTTTGTATCAGGAAATTCTCCGTTCAATGGAAAAACGGGAAACCCTAATCTATCTCCATCACGCTTTGAAAGTTTTCCGTTTCCGTCAGGTCGCAGCAGCAAAGGCAAGTGCGCGAACTCAGGCATTACTTGTTTCCATCCGAGATATTCATAGAGCAAAACATGAAGCGGAGCCGATGGCAGCCATTCTTCTCCCCGAATTACGTGCGTGATCTTCATTAAATAATCGTCCACCACATTCGCGAGATGATACGTGGGCATTCCATCGCTCTTGAATAAAACCTTATCATCTATCTGAGAACTTTGAACTATAACTTGTCCGCGAATGATATCGTTCAAACGAATTTCTTCATCCGCAGGAATTTTTATCCGAATGACATAATGTTCACCGGCAGAAATTCTTTTTTTCACTTCCTCTTCAGAAAGGGAAAGAGAATTTTTCATACTCATGCGTGAAACTGAACTGTACAAAAAACCTCCACCTGCTTTTTCCTCTTTTTTGCGGATTGCTTCCAATTCTTCCGAAGTGTCAAAAGCATAATACGCTTTGCCTTCGCTTACGAGATTCTCAGCGTATTGGCGATACAAATCTTTTCTTTCACTTTGGCGATAAGGAGCATAATTCCCGTTTCCGAAACCGACTCCTTCATTCGGTTCAATGCCAGACCATTTCAATGCTTCAATCACATACGCTTCAGCCCCGGGAACAAAACGGTTTTGGTCAGTGTCTTCTATCCTGAGAATAAAATCTCCTCCGTGCTTTTTCGCAAAAAGAAAATTGTACAAAGCAGTGCGAACTCCTCCAATATGTAACGGACCGGTCGGACTGGGTGCAAAACGTACTCTGACTTTTCTTTCTGACATTATGTGTTAATGAAGCGCAAAGATATATTTTTGCGCCATGTTACTCTTATCTCCCAACAGCTTCCCTGATTACGAACTCATAGACTGCGGTGATTTTGAAAAGCTCGAACGCTTTGGAAAATATATTACGATTCGCCCGGAACCACAGGCTGTGTGGAGCAAAAAACTTTCTCATTTAGAATGGCAGAAGACTGCGCACGTAAGTTTTTTTCAAATCGGCAGTAACTCAGGTGAATGGCAGAAGTTGAAGGATATACCGGACAAATGGCAAATAAGTTACAAAGCGCTAAGTCTCAACTTCAAACTTTCTCTTACATCTTTCAAGCACGTAGGAATTTTTCCTGAGCAAGCAGTGAATTGGGATTATATCTATGATTCTGTTCAACGCCTCACCCCCAACCCCTCTCCTCGAGGAGAGGGGAGAGTGAAATTTCTCAATCTCTTTGCTTACACTGGCGCTGCTTCTCTCGCTGCGAAATCTGCCGGTGCAGATGTAACACATCTTGATTCTGTAAAACAAGTGGTAACATGGGCGAGAGAAAATATGGAACTCAGCGGACTTACTGATATCCGCTGGATAGTCGAAGACGCTTTGAAGTTTGTAAAACGGGAAGTGAAGCGCGGAAATAAATATCAGGGAATTATTCTTGACCCGCCTGCGTTTGGCAACGGACCTGACGGAGAAAAATGGAAGTTGGAAGATGACATACAGGAAATGATGAGGAATGTTTTACAGTTATTGGATGAGAAAAATCATTTCATGATTCTCAATGCCTACTCGCTGGGGTTTTCACCCGTCATTATCGAAAATCTTCTCAAAGATTTTGCGAAAGATAAATTGGAAACAGGAGAACTTTATCTTCAGTCAAAAACAAACCTGAAATTACCGCTGGGAGTTTTTGGAAGGTTCAGGAGTTTATAGGGACATAATTTCTCACTTTCGCTTCACATAATTTCTATTTTTGCACACCCTATTCAATTGTTCTTTTTATTTTTTTTCTCGAATTTTTTTCGGGATGTAGCGCAGTCCGGTAGCGCACTCCCTTGGGGTGGGAGAGGTCGCAAGTTCAAATCTTGTCATCCCGACTTTTTTTTGCAACGTGAAAATATTATTTCCCATAGTATTTCTTTTTTTCTTCTCTTCTGATTTATTTTCTCAGGAGCAGGTACAAAAGTTTACCATCAGTGGATATATAAAAGAAGAAGCCACCGGAGAATTTTCCATTGGTTCGAATGTCTACCTCAAAAAGAAAAACTCCACAGAAGACCGCAAAGGTGTGGTGACAAACGCTTACGGATTCTTTTCTATTACACTCGAAAAAGGCGAATATCAAATGACTGTGAATTACATCGGCTTTGAGGATTATAAAAAAGACATTACCCTTGATAAAGACATTCGCCTGAATGTCGCGATGAAAGAAAAAGCGGTTGTGGGAAAAGAAGTGGAGATTGTAGGTGAAAAAAGTGATGAGAACGTTCAGAAAAGCGAAATGGGTGTAATCACACTCGAAGTTGACAAAATAAAAGCCCTGCCGTCTTTCATGGGAGAGATGGATATTCTGAAAACGATTCAGCTTCTTCCCGGAGTTCAATCCACCGAAGGCAATACAGGTTTTTACGTTCGAGGTGGCGGTCCTGATCAGAATTTGGTTTTGTTGGATGAAGCAGTAGTTTATAATACTGGGCATCTCTTCGGTTTTTTTTCTGTGTTTAATGGAGATGCGGTAAAAAATATTGAGCTCTACAAAGGAAACATGCCTGCGCAATATGGCGGACGGCTTTCGTCCGTGCTTGATGTGCAAATGAAAGACGGCAATTCACAAGGCGTTCACGCAGATGGTGGCATCGGAATCATTGCTTCACGATTAACCATTGAAGGACCGATTAAAAAAGACACTTCTTCATTTCTTGTTTCTGCAAGGAGAACATACATTGATATTCTTACAAAACCGTTCACAAAAAAAAGCGCGTTCAGCGGTTCGGCATATTATTTTTATGATCTGAACATGAAACTGAATTACCGCTTATCTGATAAAGACAGATTGTTTCTCAGCGGATATTTCGGCAGAGATGTTTTTACTTTTTCTGATGGAAGTGAAAACAAAGCAGACCAGTTTAAAGTGAGCATGCCGTGGGGAAATGCCACCACCACACTGCGCTGGAATCATCTAATCACTCAAAAACTTTTCATGAACACTTCAGCCATCTTCAGCGATTATAAATTTGAATTCGGAGCAAAGCAAAGCGGGTTTGAGTTCAAATTGTTTTCCGGCATCCGGGACTGGAATGCGAAAATTGATTTTGGATATTTTCCGAATGTGAAGCACAACATAAAGTTCGGAGCGAATTACATTTATCATACTTTCATTCCCAATCAGGCGAGCGCAAAGGCAGGTGATGTTGAAATTGATTTGGGCGAAGCGCCAAAACTTCATGCGCACGATGCAGCAGTTTATCTGGCAGATGATTTTGACATCACGGATAAAATCCGTCTTAACGCGGGTCTTCGCTATTCTTATTTCATGCAGGTGGGTCCGTTTGAACGATATATAAAAAGTCCCGTTACTAATCAAATCATAGATACAATTAAATATAAAACAGGAGAAAAAATTGCTGACTATGGCGGACTTGAACCGCGTGCATCTATTCGTTATACACTCAACAAAAAGTCTTCCATCAAGGCTGGCTTTGCGCAGAATTACCAATACATACATCTTGCTTCTATTTCTTCCGTTTCACTTCCTACTGATTTGTGGATTCCCAGCACATCCGTCATCAAGCCGCAGTTCAGCACGCAGTATGCACTGGGCTATTTCAGAAATTTTATGGAGGATAAATTTGAAACTTCTGTGGAAGTTTATTACAAAGACATGCGCAATATGATTGAGTTCAAGGAAGGATCATTGCCCGATCAGAATGTCAAGGATAATGTTGACAATGCATTCACTTTCGGAAAGGGATGGTCATATGGAGCGGAATTTTTTCTGAAGAAGCGAACGGGCAGATTTACAGGATGGGTGGGCTACACGCTTGCCTGGACGTATCGGCAGTTTGATTCCATCAACCTTGCAAAAATTTTTCCTGCTAAATATGACCGAAGACATGACGTTTCCATAGCGCTCACGTACGATTACAATTCACGTTTTACTTTCGGAAGCATTTTTGTTTTTGCCACCGGAAATACAGCCACGCTTCCTGTTTCGTGGTATATAATAGAAGGGCAGATGGTTCCCGAATACGGAGAACGAAATTCTTTCCGCATGAAGCCGTATCATCGCTTGGATCTTTCCGTTACATACAATCCTGAAAGAGTAAGAGCCCTTGCGCGCCAGAAACATCGCTGGGAAAAACGTATGCAGAAAAAAAATATTGACATTGTCGGGAAAGAAATTCCTTCGAAATGGTACAGAAACATTCAAAGCAGCTGGGTGCTGTCAGTTTACAATGTATATAACCGATATAACCCTTACTTTATTTATTTTCAAAACTCGGGAACCATTTATGATGGAACGCTGGATGTGAAAGCAAAACAGGTTTCTCTCTTTCCTGTTCTTCCATCAATAACATGGAACTTTAAATTCTGAAAAAACTGATTCAAACGGATGAAAAACAGATTCAACAGATTTTCCTGCTGCTTGCTACTTGCTGCTTGCTTCTTTCATTCATCTTGTCAGAAAGAAATCACTGTTGACCTTCCTGATTCGAAAGAAAAAATATGTGTGGAAGGAAAAATCGAACCGGAACTCCCCCCCTATGTGATTCTCACTAAGAACATGCCCTACTTTGGACAGACAGATGCAAACACGCTTCAGAATATATTTCTTCACAATGCAATTGTTATTATTTCGAATGGAACCATTAGCGATACATTACAAGAATATTGCTCGCAAAGTTTGCCCGATTCGCTTTTGCCGATTGTTGCCACATTCACAGGAGTTGATACGGCTTCGCTCCAGCTTTTTAATTATTGTATTTACACTACGTTCAATATTTCATTATGGGGGAGCATCGGTAAAACTTACAATCTTACTGTTGATTATAATGGAAAACATCTGACGTCATCAACAACTATCCTGAATCCTGTTCCGCTCGACAGCACATGGAGCAAATATTACAAGACAAGTGATGAAGGCGATTCGCTCGGTTTTGTTTTCGCGCATCTCACGGAGCCTGCTTCCGAAGGAAACGCATATCGGTGGCTGGCGATGAGAAAAGGGAAGGACTTTAGTTTTCAGGCTCCGTTTGGCGCAGTGTTTGACGACAAGTTTGTGAACAATCAGAGTTTTGATTTTGCATACAACAGACCCATTCCCGCTAACCAGCCAATCCCGCAGGATGAACTGGATGAAGTAGGATATTACAAAGCGGGCGATACAGTTATTGTAAAGTTTTGCATTATTGATCGTGCTGTTTTTGATTTCTACAGGCAGATGGATGTTGCAATTTCAAGCCAGGGGAATCCGTTTGCCGCACCAACATCTGTTCCGAGCAATGTTTATCCGCGTGAAGAAGCGCTGGGTGTTTGGTGTGGTTACGGAGTTTTTATCGATACTGTAATTTTCAAATGACAGATTACGAATGATTATCAACTTGTTCAGAAAAATAGTTTTCTTATTAATAATTTTCTCGTTGTTTTCATGTAGTTCTCAGAAAAATTATGTCAGTGAAAAAGAAAATTGGTATAAGATGCTTTCGCATTGTCCCTGTGAAAATCCGGATTTGAATGGACTGAAAACAAATGACGGTTGGGCAAGAGAGCGTCTGCATTCTGAAATGGGTTTTCTTCAGAAAACATTTGCCGGCAAAAAAGATTTTACATTTTTTCATCCCGGTGCCACAACATCTTTTCGTTCTTATCCTTATGTAGTCACGTACATCAACGGAAAAAAATTCAAATCTGGGCAACAATGCGCGTATGACGAAAAAGGAAAACTCATTATTACCGGACCTGCCGCGGGAACGCCCGATAAATCTTCTCCCTCCATCGGAGAAAATAAAAAAGGATTGCTGAAGATTAATGTTTTTCGTGTAATGAAACATGTAAAATATGATTCCAGTCCTTGGAAGGCGGAAGAGTGGGCAACCTATCACAAATTCTGGCCGCCTGATAAAGGAATAAACTGTAAATAAATTTTACCATTCATGTTCTTATACCTTTTACATTTGTTCTCCTGATTTATATGAGCAATCAATCTGAAAAAATAAAATGCTTAATCATCGGCTCCGGTCCTGCCGGATACACTGCGGCAATTTATGCCGCACGTGCCGATTTAAAACCTGTGATGATTGCCGGCATGGAACCGGGCGGACAGTTAATGACGACTACTGAAGTAGAAAATTATCCAGGCTATCCGAAAGGGATTCAGGGACCTGAGATGATGGAAGATTTCCGCAAGCAGGCGGAACGTTTCGGAACAGATATCCGCTATGGATTTATTTCATCGGTAGATTTTTCTTCGCGTCCTTTTAAAGTTGTGGTGGATGAAAAGCAAACTATTCTTGCGGAAGCTGTAATTATTTCTACAGGAGCAACTGCAAAGTGGCTGGAGATTGAATCAGAACAGCGATTACGAAAACTCAGCGGAGGTGTTTCTGCCTGCGCGGTGTGCGATGGTTTTTTTTTCAAAGGACAGGATGTTGCAATTGTCGGAGGAGGAGACACAGCCGCAGAAGAAGCTACCTATCTTTCAAAGTTGTGCCGAAAAGTTTACATGATTGTGCGAAAAGATTTTCTTCGAGCTTCAAAAGCAATGCAGCGCAGAGTGGAAAATACGGCCAACATTGAATTGCTTTACAACCATGCAACAGCAGAAGTGCTCGGAGAAACAGGCGTAACAGGAGCGCTGGTTAAAAATGTGAAAACGGGTGCAGAAAGAAAAATAGACATTACTGGTTTTTTTGTTGCCATCGGTCATCAGCCCAATACTTCCATTTTCAAAGGGCAGATTGATATGGACGAGCAAGGATACATTAAAACAATTCCCGGCACAACAAAAACGAATATTGAAGGAGTGTTTGCCAGCGGAGATGTCCAGGATAAAACATATCGGCAGGCAGTTACAGCAGCGGGAAGCGGCTGTATGGCTGCGCTGGATG
This sequence comes from Bacteroidota bacterium, assembly GCA_016213405.1. NCBI lineage: Bacteria > Pseudomonadati > Bacteroidota > Bacteroidota bacterium. The sequence goes on along the minus strand of JACRAM010000117.1, from coordinate 4,574 downwards.
CAGAGCGATGGCTTGCCTTAATGGGAATTCATTAATATTTCTAAACGGAAATTTATTAGTTTTATTCCCATAATAATTGGGAACGAAATTTGCCATTAACATTGGTATGACAAGAAAATCTATTCTATATTCTTTTCTTTTTATTTCTTTTCATTTTTCATTTCCTCTGTGTTATGCTCAGATAAAGCACGGTGAGACGTATGAATTAAATGATGTTTACGATTCCGCTTACGGCATTAACGCGTATGAAGCGCTGAATTTCGGCATTGGCGGAGATTCTACGCGAAACGATGGAAAGGGATATGCCGCTCAGGGATGGATTGAAGATATTTATCCCGATGGAAAAACTCTTCATAAAGGATATTACATTGACGGACAGTTGAAAGCATACAAGAATTTTTTTCCAAACGGACAGGTTGAAAGAGAATTCAAAATGACAGACTTGAACAAAAGTGCCATGAATGTGTTTTATCAGGACGGGAAGCCCCGTTCAAGTATAGTTTATATTGGAAGCAATGTGATTAAGGAAGAAGATTATTATTCGAGCGGACAGCTTGAGTACATAGAAGAATATGATAAGAAGGGGGAATATTATACGCAGCGGAAATTTTATAGCCAGAACGGAAAACCCACTTCCCTTCTCGAACTAACTGATCCGAAACGAAAAATTTATTCGAGCAAAGAATATTACGACAGTGGAAATATTAAAGAAGAAGGACCGATGATATACAATGAAGCAATGGGCGATTATCAGAAAAACGGCAAATGGAAATTTTATGATGAAAACGGGAAACTGAAGGAAGAAAAAAGTTTCGCAAAAGGGGAGGAAGGCGAATAGTGAAACGGTTTCTGAAAATATCTTTCATCTTTATTATATTTTCTTTTTTTCTTTATTCATCCTGCTCTACTTCTAAATTCTTTTATTATCCCGATAAAGAAGTCATTTATTCTCCTGATACTTTCAAGTGCCGGTATGAAGAGGTGAATTTCAAAGCGCCTGACGAAAACACACTCAACGGCTGGTTCATCAAACCGAAAAGCGATACAGTAAAAATAATAGCAACCATTTTATTTCTTCACGGCAATGGTGGAAATATCGGCTATCAGTTTGCCCCGCTCGCCTTGCTTGCACAAAACGGTTTTCAGGGATTAGTGTTTGATTATGTGGGTTACGGAAAATCAGAAGGAAAGCCATCGCAGGAAAAAGTTTTGAATGATGCAATGAGAGCCGTTGATTATATGGTCGGCAGAAAGGATGTGACGAATACAAAACTTATTTTATTCGGACAATCACTTGGCGGTCATCTCGCCTGCGTGGTGGCAGGAAAACTGCATGAACAATATGCAGGCAAAATTCCGATTGATGCTTTGGTGATTGAAGGAGCATTCACCGGACATGAGGAAATTGCTGCTTATCATGGAAAGAAAAGTTATTTTGCTCCTGGATTTCTTACCCGTGCGCTTGTTCCGAGCAAATACGATGCAATAGAGTACATAGGAAAAATTCCAGAACCCAAACTCGTCATTCACAGCACCGAAGACAAGGTATGCCCGTTTTTTATGGGAAAAGAACTTTTTGAAAAAGCCATAGATCCAAAAGAATTCTGGGAAATAAAAGGCAGCCACATTGCAGCCTGCAGATTATATCCGAACGAGTTTGTGAAAAAATTTACAGAAATTATTTCTACAAGAAAATAATTTCTCCTCTTGTTATTTTGGAAGATTCTTCTTAGCCCATTCCAGATTGTTTTTTGCAAGCTGAAAGTTCGAATCTATTTCTATGGCTTTTGAACAAGCTGCCATTGCTTTCTCCCATTCTTCCATAGCATTGTACGCGCTGCACATGTTGTTGTAGGCAAGCGCAAAGTTGGGATGAAGCTCCAGTGCTTTCTCGCAGGCGTTTATGCATTCTTTGTACATCCCGTTTCTGTAATAGGCAAGACTAAGTTCGATATAATTTTCTGCCGTAGGATTTTCCTGAGTGTACTTTTCAATTTTTTTTATGTAATCCCCGGTGTTTTCGCCCTGTACTGCTGATAGCGAATTCAGGTATTGAGTAATGCCTGAATGCCCAGGGCTGATTTCATGTCCTTTTTTCAATTGAGAAATTGCTTCGCCTGTCCTGCCTTGTTTTTGAAGGAAGCGTGCATAGAAAAAATAACTGTCAGGCACATTCGGCTGATAACGGATGGCATTGAGAAAATACTCTTCCGCTTCTTTTGGATAGCCCATGGCATCGCGCAAGATTCCCATGTTGATATGGATGTAAGCCCAATAGGGCATCAGTTCAAGAGCGCGTTTGAAATACGGCAGCGTTTCTTCATATTTTCCTTTAGCCATCAGCGTTAATCCGTAATTCATTTGTCCTCTTCCGTTCTTAGGACTTTTCAGCGTAACATCAAGCCAAAGTTTTTCAGAGGAGCTCCAGATTATATTGCGCTGATAAGTGCCATAAGCGTGAAGTGAAATAACGGCAAGATAAAGTGTGAAAAATATTTTCGGAATATATTTATGCTTTATTGTTTTTTCTTCATAGCGTAAATACAATAACCGCAGCCACCACCCTAAACTCAATACCAGCCCGATGTTAGGAAAGAATGCTCGGTGGTCATTTGCAATCTGCCCTGCAGGCAAAAAACTTGAAGTGGGGGCTAGCGCGATAAAAAACCAGAGTATTCCAAATGCAATCGGGCGTTTTTTTTCATCGGCAGAAGTAATAAACGCAACCACCACAAGAAATAAAAGAATGGTCAGGCATAGGAGAACTTTTCTGTCGAGCAGAGAATTGTAAATTCCAAAATCAGGGTCAGCGCTGAGGTCAAGAGGGAGAATAAAGTTGCCGATGTAATGAACGATAACCACCCATTGCGTTCTGAAATATTCCCACACACCGTAAGGAGAGTCTCCACCCATAAATGTAGCTTCAGATGTAATCTTTTTCTGGATTAACATGAATAATCCGAAAGAAAAAATAAGAGCAGGAATAGATTTTACGAATGCCTTAAAAGACTGCTTCACTTTTTTCAAAAGAATAAAATCAATCAACGAAACTTTTTCCTCAAAAAACAAAATATAGAAAAACAGCATAATGCCGAACATGGCGCCTGTTTCTTTTGTACCCACTCCAATTGCTGCCGGAATCAGATACAGGAAGTATTTTTTTGTTTTCGGAATCATATACAAAAGGAAAGCAGCAACTATGCATAGGGTAGATAAAGAATCACATCGCTCAATAATGTAATTGATGGTTTCTGCATTGACTGCATGAAGCCCGTAAAACCCGGTGAAGAGCAGTGCAAAGAATTTGTTTTTGTCAGATGGGAGAGAGGTGTCCAAAATTTTTTGAAACATAAAAAATAACAGTACCAGCAGAATAAGGTAAGAAAGAAAAATATCCGCATGAAAATATACAGGATTAAGTCCGCCAGCCAGCCAGTAATCAATGGCATTCAACGAAACAAGTATGGGGCGATAGCCCTGATTGCCGGGGTTGGTTCCGAAATATTTTATGTCTGTAAAAAAAAGAGGGATGTTTTTTACATCTCGTATGTATTCGTTATTTACAATGGTATGCGAATCATCAAACTCAAAACCATTGCTGAAGTGATTGGAATAAGCAACGCATAAAAGCAAAAGTAAGGCAATCGCTAAGCCGATTAAAGAAGATCTTTTTGTATTTATCACCTGATGTTATTCGAATATACGGTGCAAAATTATTATTTTTACCCAATAATTTATTTTATGGAAGTTCAAACAGAATCTGTCACAGAAAAGCATACCTACCAGTTAGGGTTTTCAGAGATGTATGCCGATGATATGTACAATAAAACCGGACGTCTGCAAAAAGCAAACAAAGCTATTTCTGTATTAAGAGACTATTTGGGAGAGTTGAATAACCTTACTGCTCTTGATATAGGCTGCTCAACCGGAATAATGACTAATTATTACGCCCCTCATTTTAAAAATATTACTGGCGTAGATATTGACGAGCCAGCGGTTATATATGCTGAAGCAAACAAGGAAAATAATAATTCGAAATTTTTTGTTGCTGATGCCATGAATACAAAACTGCCTGCAAATAATTTTGATGTAATTTTTTGTGCCAACGTATATGAGCACGTACCGGATACAAAAAAAATGCTTCATGAAATAAGCAGACTTCTAAAACCTGGCGGAGTATGTTACTTTGCAGCGGGAAACAGATTAGTATGGAAGGATGGCGAATACCGCCTCCCTCTGCTGACTGTAGTTCCAAAATCATGGGCGCATCTTTATCTTAAAATGCTGGGAAAAGGAAATTATTATTACGAGACTCACTTTACCTATTGGACTTTAAAAAAAATGGTTTCTGATTTTGATTTGACAGATTACACTAAAAAAATTATTAAAAACCCGGTGAAATATTGCGCTACAGAAATGATAAAACAAGGATCTTTTAATGACCCCGGCATGAACTCCCTGTGGTCTTGCCACAGGGATGAAATGCCGTTGCGCGAAGCGCAAAAGAGTATGTTTACTTCATGGTAGACACGAGCGAGGAGATATGGTACTGGCATCACAATGTATCGGAGTGT